>CAZHIK010000440.1:0-7628 GCA_964532635.1 uncultured Enterobacterales bacterium | reverse complement strand
ATGGCCGAGATCTTCAAGGCCAGGCTCGAGGGTATCGGCGGCTTCCACCGCACCTTCGCCATCAAGCGCATCCTGCCCCACCTGACTTCGAACCCCGAGTTCGTGGACCTGCTGGTGGACGAAGCCAAGGTCGCCGGCCTGCTCTCCCACGCCAACATCGTCCAGATCCTCGACCTGGGTCGCATCGACGAGCACTACTTCATCGCCATGGAGTTCGTGAAGGGTCACGACCTGGGTGAGGTGATGAAGCGCTGCCTCGAGAAGGGCATCACACTCCCGGTACCTCACGCGGTCTTCATCTGCATCGAAGTGCTCAAAGGCCTCGAGTACGCCCACAAACGCCAGGTGATGAGAGATGGACGGCCGGTCCCGCTGGACATCGTCCACCGTGACATCTCACCCTCCAACATCCTCGTGAGCAACCAGGGTGAGGTCAAGATCACCGACTTCGGCATGGCCAAAGCCTCGGTCAAGGCCCTCGAGACCATCGACGGGGTGATCAAGGGCCGCTTCGACTACCTCGACGCCGATCAGGCCGAAGGGCGCGCCGCCAGCCAGCAGAGCGATCTGTTCAGCCTGGGCGTGGTCTTCTACGAGATGCTCGTGGGCGACCACCCGTTCCGTCGCGACACCGACCTCGCCACCCTCGAGGCTGTGCGCGGCGGGCAGTTCGAGCCGGCCAGCTTCGTCAACATGGACATCCCGCCGCAGCTCGACGACGTCATCGCGCGGGCCCTGTCCCCGGACCCCTCCGAGCGCTACGCCGACGCCACGGCCTTCAAGGAGGAGCTCGACCGCTTCTTCCACGAGTCCGAGTTCATCTTCACCCAGTCCACCCTGGCCGCCTTCCTCAAGGGCCTGTTCCCGGAGCACAAGAAGCAGCGCAGCCGGCCCGAGCGGGTGGACGCTCCCACTCGCCCCCTGGAACAACCGCGAGCGGAACCGCCTCCCCTCGACGACTTCGACGAGGACATCCTGCCCACGGTGGTCAAGCAGAATCCCTTGGGCCAGCAGGTCTCCCCCTTCGAGCCCTCCAAGCCCAAGCCGGTCTCCCCGCGGCGGCCTCCCGCGGCATCCTCCATCCACGAAGCGGCTACCATGCTGCGGCGCATCCCCGATGCGGCGGCGGCCAACCCCTTCGCGCAGCCGGCCGGCCTGTCCGAGGCCGCCACCCTGATCCGGGCCAACCCGCTGCTGGACGGCGGTGAGCTGGGCGAGGCCGAGACCGCCATCAAGCGGCGCCCCAGCTTCGAAGGCAAGCCGCTGGACGCCGAGACCAAGCTGCTGCCCGACGACATCGAAGCCTCGATGAAGGACCGCCCCACCCTGGCCCGCGAGGAGCTCGAGCGCCCCACGATCGCCAGCCCGGATCTGCCGCCGGATCCCGACTCCGAGTCCATCTCGGTCTACGGCGCCGACTCGGTCTACGGCGTGGATCTGCCCTCCAACCCACTGGCGCCGCCGGCTCGGCCGCCCTCCCAGCCGGCCCAGCCCCCCGCTCCACCGCCCCGGGTCGCACCGCCGCCCCCACAGGCACCCGGCACCCCGGGGGTCGCCCCCATCCCGCCCCATCGCCCCGTGGCCGCACCGCCCCAGCCACGCCCCCAGGTCGCACCAGCCCGCGTCCCGATGCGATCCATCATGGGCTACATGCTGGCCACCTTCGTCTTCGCCGGCATCCTCGGCGCCATGGTCGGCTTCGTCGGCGGCATCATCATCACCCAGAAGGTCCTCGAGAGCCGAATGATGGCCCCGGTCGCGCCCAGCGGCCCGGCCGTGGTCACCTTCGTCCTCCCTGTGGGTGCCACCCTCGAGCTGAACGGTGAGGAGCAGCAGGGGGGACCGACCCTCCAGGTGAAGCTCCAGCCTGACCATCCCCACGAGGCCCGGGTTCTCATCGAGGGCCAGCAGCCCATGACCATCCCTCTCTCACTGACGGCGGGTGAGCACCGCACGGTCCTCATCCCCGGCGCCGTCACGGAGTAGCGCCCACGTGAGTGCCAATGTTCCGGCTCCCAGAGCCGAATCCAAGCCCGTACCCAGTGCCCTCATCGGTCCCATGATCAAGGCCATGCGCCCCAAGCAGTGGACCAAGAACGGCCTGGTCTTCGCGGCCCTGATCTTCGCCTACCAGTTCGACCAGCCCCAGGCCTGGATCCTGGCAGCGGGCGCCTTCGCCGCGTTCTGCCTGGTCTCGAGCATGGGGTACGTGGTCAACGACATCCGCGACCGCGAGGTGGACGCCCGCCATCCCCGCAAGTGCAAGCGTCCCATCGCCAGCGGCGCCCTGCCCGTGCCCTGGGCCATCGCCACCGCGGTGGGTGCCGGCACCCTGGGCCTGGCCCTCGCCGCCACCCTGGGGTGGGAGTTCCTGCTGGTCACGGTGCTGTACTTCGCCACCACCATGACCTACAGCTTCTTCTTCAAGCACGTGGTCATCCTCGACGTGATGATGATCACGGTGGGCTTTCTTTGGCGCGCGGTGGCAGGTGCGGTGGTCATCGACGTCCACATCAGCCCCTGGCTGCTGCTCTGCGCCGCCTTCCTGGCCCTGTTCCTGGGCTTCAACAAGCGGCGAGGCGAGATCGCACTCATCATGGAAGACGACGAGGAGCCGGACACCGAGGAGCTGGCCGCGGTGCGGCCCAGCCTGGCCAGCTACCGGCCAGGCATGATCAAGGAGTTCCAGTCCATCACCTCGAGCGGCACGGTGATCTCCTACGCCCTGTACACCGTGCTCGGCTCCCCCACCCCGTGGCTGCTGGTCACCATGCCCTTCGTGCTCTACGGCGTGTTCCGCTACATCTACCTGGTGGATCGCGGCGACGGCGCCGCCCCGGACGAGGTCCTGGTGCGCGACAAGCACATCCTGCTCACGGTGGTGCTCTACGCCGTCACCTCGGTGCTCGTCCTGGCCCTGGCGCCCCACGACGTCCCGGTGCAGTAGCACGGACCCCGATCACTCTCTCAAGGGCAGGGCGCCGTCCTGGGCACGGCGTGGCAGGCGCACACCGGCCAGGGCGGGCCAGGGGATGTCGGGGGCGGAGGCCACGGTGGTGGGCTCCTGATCGGGATCCTTGTCCACGTAGAGGACCCGGAAGGGGATGTTGCCGTCGACGACGGTCCAGGTGCCGGGCTCCAAGCACATCTCCACGCCCACGCCGAAGCTGGCCTGGTCGGTGAACGCTGCCCGCAGGCCTTCGGCCTCCACCATCACGGGCTCCGGTGGCACCGGCAGCTCGAAGCGCTGCAGATCGGTGATGACCACCAGTCGATCCACCCCCGGAAGCAGGTGGTCGTCGCGTACCCGGACGGCGGCACACAGCTCGTGGGGTGCGAGGCGAGCAGCCAGCGCGAAGCTGGCGTCGCGAGCGCTGGACCAGGACACCAGGCCCGCCTGGATGTGGGAAGCGGTCCCCACCGACAGAGCCTGATCGGCGGACCACTCGCTCAGATCGCCATCGGGGACGGACGGCTGCGCCATCGCGATGACGGAGCCGGACATCTTGAAGCGGCGCTCCAGGGCGTCCAGGCCGCTGGAGGGAAAGTACTCCTCGGCGATCCAGTTGACGCTGACCACCCCGGCCGCGTGGTCGAGCAGGGGTATGGCGTCGCCCTGCTCACCGTGGGGAAGCGCCAACATGACCTGGTCGTCGGCCATGTAGACCGCGAAGCCCCGCTCGGGTCCGTAGCGCTCGAAGCGTCGTGTGGCGTGGGCTTCCTCCAGCTCCGTCAGCTCGCCGTTGAACAGCCCAACCTCCCAGTAGCCGATCACATCCGAGTCCCGCACCAGCCGCAACAGCGCGTCGCGCTGGCGAAGGTGGACCACATCGAGCTGGGTGTCCGCTCGGATGCTGCGCCGGATCTGGACGGTGAAGTCGGCGTTGCGCAGCAGATCCTCGACCCGCAGCTCGTGCACCAGCCCTCCACCGACGCTCCGGTCGATGGGCTCGAGCTCCAGCATGCGCTGGCCGTCGTAGGAGACCAGGCCCGGCGTGACCCGCAAGCCCGGACGCTCCCCCGGGGTGTCGAGGTCCACCAGGAGGCTCGCGTAGTCACCATCTTCGAGGCGCACTACCACGCTCACCATCACGGGCAGGCCCATGCGCTGAGGGGCCTCACAGGACAGCCCACCGGCCGCCAGCGCAGCGACCAGCAGCGATCGTCGCAGCAGCATCAGAGCTCGAGCACGCACCGCGGATCCGTGATCTCGAAGGCACCGGAGGCGTACCAGGTCCAGCGCAGGCGCCCACCAGAGGCCACCAGGAAGGCCGCACAGCCTTGCAGCAGGGAGCCTTCCACTACACCCTGGCCGTGCTCGGCCAGCAGCCGCAGCAGCCCCGGCAGGCCCACCAGGCTGGGGGCGAGGCCCACGTCGCCCACACCGAAGGTGTCGAACAGCTCTCCATCGGGGTCCACCAGCATCCGGAACAGCAGGTGGCGTCGGGGGACCGCGTCTCGAGCGCGGGCGAGGGGGGAGCGGGTGACCAGCACCGGGTCGATGCTCGCCAGTTGGAGTTCCTCCACAACATCCTGCAGGCGCCGGATGAACTCCACCGTGACCGGGCTTCCCAGGTGGCGAGCGAAGATCAGCAGCACGGAACGCCCCGCCGCGGGTGGAATCCGTACCGCGGTGCCAAAGACGGGCCGGCGCTCGAAGCTGGGGGCGAGATCCCCCGCGGACAGGCGTGTCATCGGGACCGCGTGCCTCCGAACTGGTACTGGCCCTCGAGGGTGAACATGGGCGTGTTCATCATCACGTCCATCTTTCGATCCGGAATGTAGGGCGCGCAGAAGAGATGGCGGTAGCTGGCACGCAGGCCCATCGCGCCCTTCTGCACAGTGACATCCAGACCGAGGAAGCCGGCGACCTCGTTGGAATAGGGATTGCGCCCCGCCACCCCGACGCTGGCCAGATCGGCCAGCCAGACCACGGACATGCCAGCCCGGGGCAGCAGGTCGAAGCCCCAGCTCTCGGGCTGCACGTGGGGCACCCGCAGGCCCGGCGCGATGTAGATGCCGTGCCGCAGGCGCATGGCGTCCTCTGGGGCTGTGTCCGGGTCCAGGGCGTCGGGATCGGGCTCACCGAAGGTGCTGAAGCCACCTGCATCCACGAAGCCCAAGCGGGTGAGGCGGGAGTCGAAGCCGATGGTGACCCCCACCGGGGCTGGACCCTCCACCAGGGACGCGCCCATGTGAAGGCGGTTCATGGGATCCAGGGCCTGAGCGGAGGCCGCGCTGGGGGCGAGCAGACCAACCAGCAGACCGCAGGCCAGCAGGCGTCGCAGGGCTCGAGGGGCGCTTCCCATGGCTGGCTCCGGGGATTGGGTGGGGACCGAGGGTAGCAAGATAGCCGCTGAGAGCCCTCTCAGCGCTCCCGTTCGGCGCGAGGCGCCCCTCGGAAGAGCCGGTGGGCCAGCTCCTCGAGCCCATCCATGTCGCGGATGGGATGATCCAGCAGGGGGACCTCGCAGACGAAGTGTCCACTCGAGGCCAGCTCGTCAACCCGCTCCACGAAAGGTTGCTCTTCGCTGACCACCGAGCGCAGGCGCTGGTGGGCCACCTGAAGCCGCGCGAGCAGCGACGGTACCGTGTGGGCCGGCAGGTCCGTGCCCAGGCGATCGGCCTGCTCGAGGAGCAACCCACGGGCCTCGAGCTCCCCGTCGTGACAGCGGTGGACCTGATTGAGCACGAAGCCCGCCAGCGGCAGCCCGCGGGCCTCGAGCTCGTCGCGGAAGAAGCTCGCCACGTCCACCGAGGGCTCGTTGGGAGCGGTGACCACCAGGAAGGCGGTCGCTGGATCTGCAAAGAGTCGGGTGACCGCCGCGTGGCGCTCGTGGAAGCCGTCCATCAGCTCCCGGAAGGCCTGGAAGAAGCCCGAGAGCTCCACGAGGAACTCGCGGCCGAAGATCATGCCCAGCAGGCGGAAGACCACACCGGAGGTGCCTACCAGCACCCGCCCGAACACCCGCTTCTCGTCGTAGGGGGTCAGAAACCAGCGAACGATCTGGCGATCGACGAAGCGGGCGAGGCGACCGGGAGCTTCTATGAAGTCCAGGGCGTTCTTGACCGGGGGGGTGTCCAGCACGATGAGCTCGAACACCCCCGAACGATGCACGTCGTACAGCCGCTCGGTGGCCATGTACTCCTGGCTGCCCGCAAAGTTGTCCGACACCACCCTGTAGATGCGATTTCCGAAGATGGCCTGGCGGGTGGCGTCGTCGGGGGCAAGCCGGTGAACCAGATCGTCGAAGGTGGCCTGGGTGTCCAGCATGCAGGCGTGGAGTTCGCCCCCAGGGGCGGCGTCCGAGAGGTCGATGCGCCTGATCTCGTTGCCGAAGGAGGGCAGCCCCAAGGCGTTGGCCAGCCTCCGAGCCGGGTCGATGGTGAGCACCAGCACCCGACGCCCGCGTCGAGCGGCCTCGAGGCCCAGCGCGGCCGCCGTGGTGGTCTTGCCCACGCCGCCAGATCCGACGCACACCACGATGCCCCGCCGGTCGATCAGCGTGCCCAGGCGCTGCGACGGGGACGGGGCCTTCATCGCGGCTCCCTCGGTGGGGTGCTTCGGGTCCTCGAGGAATGAGTCCATGCGGACCGCGCCGAGGAACGCAGCAGCAAGGCCTCCACGCGTCGCACGCGGGTGCCAGCGCTCCCACTGGCGCCCATCAGCGGGGCCACCAGCAGCTCCATGTCGGTCTCGTCACGGAGCCTAAGCTCAGCCTCGCCGGTGGCCAGTTCGCGCTCTGCCTCCCAGTGGCCGGCCCGCACCAGATGGAGCTGGGGCCCCTGCTTTGCCCCCCCCCTGCCGTGGCCGAGCTCGTCGGCCAGTCGGTCCAGCAGTGCGCGTTCGTGCTCGGTCATCACCGGGGGCAGGGCCCTGTTGAGCACCACCAGCGGCATCGACAGCTCGGGGGCGGACTCACGCAGGCGCGCCCAGGTCTCGACGGTCTCGTTGATGACCATCTCTTCGGGGAGTGCGCACAGGACAAGGTGGGTGTCAGGGTGGGCGACCCGCCTCAGGGCTTCGTCCATCGTGCGCCGCACCGGACCGGCGGGGAACAGGGAGGTGGCCCGGTCGAAGACCCGGAAGAAGGACACGGCGTGGCCCGAGGCGGGCATGTCGACCACCACCAGATCGTAGCGCTCGAGCAGCTGCATCAGCCGGGCGAAGATCACCACCTCGCGGGAGCCGGGGGTGACATCGAGGAACATCCGGACCATGCGGTTGCCCAGGATCAGCCTCACCACCCGCTGCACCGGAACGAAGCGCCCCAGCCACTCCTGCAGCGCCTCGAACCAGGTGATGTTGGTGATAGCCAGGCGGGGGGCCACCACCAGGGGCTCGAAGCTCGGCTCGAAGTCGTAGTACTCGGTGAGGGAGGGCCGCTGGTTGTCCACCTCGGCCAGGCAGACCCGCTGGCCCTGCCCCGCCGCCGCGCGAGCGAAGGCCAGAGCTATCGTGGTCTTGCCCGTGCCCCCCTTGCCCGTGACGAACAGCAGGCGCGCGTTCAGCAGCCGCGACAGGCTGGCGGTCATCGAGACTCCACTCCGCGACCGCAGCACTCCGCGCGAAAGCGCGACCACCGACGCTCCGACCCGGGATCCCGTAGCCCGTAGCCCGTAGCCCG
>CAZHIK010000439.1:0-7643 GCA_964532635.1 uncultured Enterobacterales bacterium | reverse complement strand
GCCGACGCCCTGTGGCGCGCCGACAACGCCGCGCCCTACCCCAGCTGGCGTGGGCCGCTGCACATGTTCCTGTTGGGCGGGCCGGGGCAGTCCCTGGGCTACGTGGTGGCCGGGCGCCTGGTGTCGCGGATCGCCGCAGGCCTGTGCGTGGTGGCCGCCGCCCTGGCCGCGCGGGCCCTGGCGGGACGCGGAGCCGCCGCGGTCACCCCCCTGCTGGTAGCCGGCTTCGCGCCACTGCAGCAGGCCGCGGTGTGGGTGAACCCCTACGCCACCTTGGGCGCAGTACAGGGCCTGTGCCTGGCCGCTGGGCTGGCCACAGCCCGCTGGGGCTGGCGCTGGGCCGCCGCTGCCTGCGGGCTGCTGGCCGCTGCCTCCGTGGCCACCGATCCACGAGGCTGGCTGGTGGTGCCCATCGCCGTGATCCTGGGCCTGATGATCCCCTCGAGCCCGCGTCGACCTCGCTGGCACGCCCCCGCCCTGCTGGCGGGCTGTTTGGCTATCGGCCTGGCGCTGACCCTGTGGGTCCAGCGCGACCTGCCCCGCACCCCCCTTGGGCAGGCGATCCAGGAGCAGCACGTGCTCAGCGCCGAGATGGTGGGCATCAAGACCGGGCCCGACCACCCCCTGGCCGCCTGCCTCGAAGACGACAGCAGCAGCGGGCGGATGGTGACCACCTCGGCCTGCGCGCGGCACCTGCTCGCCTGGAACCAGGGCCGCATGGTGCCCCGGGGCTATACCCCGCCCCTGTGGGCCCTGCTGGCCCTGCCCCTGCTGCTGATCCCTGCGCGCTGGGGCCGGCGGAGCGCCATCGCCGCTGCCGCAGTGGTAGTGGTCCCCGCCCTGGCCATGCTGGCGGGCCTGGCCTGGGTGGAGTGGGCCCCTCGCTACTCGGCGCCCTGGGTGGTGCCCCTGGCCCTGCTGGGGCCCGCGGCCGTCGCCCGGTTGCTCCCCGCCAAGCCCCGCGGCCCTTGGCTCGCTCTCGCCGCCATCGCGCTGGCCGCCTGGGCCTGGTGGGCCATGCCCTCCCACCGGGGCCTGGACGACCGGGATCCCAGCCTGCCGGGCGAGGGCGACCTGCTGGACTTCGCCCGCTGGCTGGACGCCGAGGCCGGTGCCGGCGGGCTGGTGCTCAACTGCAGCCAGCAGCCGGTGGACATCCTGCTGCTGCCCCGCCCGATGCTCGCCACCTACCCCATCGCGGGCAACGCCGAGCGCTGCCGGGGCTGGGCCAGCGCCCCGCCCGAAGCCCAGGGCCGCACCCTGTTCCTGAGCGTCCACGATCCCTACACCGATGCCTGCATGGGGGAGTGCGCGGGGATCGAGCCGGCACTGCTCGGCTGGTCCCAGCTCGAGCTGCCCGCCTCGGCACCCCCGGGGGTGCGCGGGTGGGAGCGCTGACAGCGCGAGCCTACAGGTATCCGAGGGCCTCCAAGCGGCTGCGCATGTCCTCATCGAGCTCCACGCCGCCGGGCTCGTCCGCCGTCCAGCCACCGCCCAGCTCCAGCACCCGCTCCCCTTCGCCTGCCAAGCTGTCCATCAGGGCGGGCTGTTCACCCGACCGTTCGTCGAGCTCCGCGGGATCCTCGACCAGATCGAACAGCCGATCGCTCGCCCAGGATGGCTCGCGGACCCACTTCCAACGCGGGGTGCGGACAGCGATGCCGGCGAGGTTCTCGATGTCCCGCTGCGCGATCACCCGTCGGTCATCCTCGGGCTCGGCGCAGGCGGTCAGCAGGCTGCGACCTGGGCCTGGCTCCCCGGACAGACCAAGCACCTCCAGCACCGTGGTGAAGATGTCCACCCCGCTCACCAGGGATCCGCACCGCTGGGCGGCCCCGGCCGCACCCGGCGGCCGCACCACCAGGGGCACCCAGAGCAACTCCTCGAAGAGCGTGTGATCGTGGCGGCCGATCATCCCGTGTTCGTCGAACTCCTCGCCGTGGTCCGAGGTCACGATGACCAAGGTCCGCTCGAGCAACCCGCGCTCCCGCAATTCGTCGAGGAGCAGCCCGAGGCTGGCATCCGCCGAGGCGATCCCGCCGTCGTACAGGTTGACGATGTGCTCCAGATCGCCCGGGGCCAGGGTCATCGAGCCGGCGTTGATGGCGTCGAAGTGCTCCTTGCGGGAGACCTCGTCGGGGAGCGTTCCTGCATAGCCTCCCGCGAAGCGGTCCCGCTGCACCTGGGGAGGGGCGTAGGGATCGTGCACCTCGAAGGTGTGGAGGAAGGCGAAGAACGGAGCGTCCTCTCGCTCATCGACCCAGCCCAGGAAGGCCTGGACCGTCTCGCCGAAGCGACCATCCACCGTCCGGTACTGCTGGAAACCCCGGTCGAAGCCGAACCTGCGATCCAGGGTGGCGCCGCCGTTGAAGGAGGCGGTCCGGAAGCCCCGCTCGAACAACAGCTCGGCCAGGGTCGGGCTGGCCGGGTCGATGGGGCTCTTCATCGCGAAGCTGGCGCCGTGCTGAGAGGGCCACAGGCCGGTGAACATGGAGGCGTGGGAGGCCGTGGTGGAGGAGCAGGTCGCGATGCAGCGCTCGAACAGGAGCGCCTCCCCCGCCAGAGCGTCCAACCGGGGCGAGGTGTCCCGGGGGTAGCCGTAGGCGCCGACGTGGTCCGCACGCAGGGTGTCGATGCTCACCAGCAGCACGCTGATGTCCGGAGTCGAACCACCGGGGAGGAGCCCCACCAGGGCCCCACTGACGCCCACCAGGAGGCCCACACACCCCAGGGCCAGCGAGGAGCCCAGGACGACAGGACGCCCGAGCAACCACCGCGACACCAGCTCTGGTCGGGCCCGCGCCAGGAGCAGGACCCCGAGCGCCAGCACAGCGGCGACGGACCCGGCCGCGACGCCGTGCTCCGCAACCGCTGCGAGCGAGCCATCGACCACCGTAGCGGCCAAGAGACGCACCATGCCCTGCTCGCAGTACATCCAGAGCCTGCCCAGGGTGCCGCGCGGAAGCCCGGACAGGCCCAGCACGACCAGGGAGACCCACCACAGCACAGCCAGAGGCAACAGTGCCAGTGGCAACCTCTGAGGGGGGGTGAATGGGCGGGACATGGTCGCGGCTCCTGCCCTTGCCCTAACGTCGAGGCAGGCCAGAGGAACCACGGTGTCGCCGAGGGTGGAGGGTTAGGCTCCCGTCATGCGGCAACGAACCCTCCGCTGGCTCCGGCACGATCGAAGCTTCCTCGCTCTGTTGCTGCTGGTCCACTTCCTGCTGGCCAGCTGGCTGGTCATGAGCAGGACCTACCTGCCACGCTACGACAGCGGCCACTACGTCTCGGCCGCGGTCGCTGTGAGCCAGGGCATCGGTCTGCGCGACATCACCGCGCCGCCCGCCCTGCCCAGCCAGGTGGCCGCCACCATCCCCATCTGGACCGAGCTGCCCATCTGGGGCCCAGAGCAGCCTGACTGGCCACGCTTCGTCACCTACCCCCCGCTGCTCCCCATCCTGCTGGCGCCACTGGTGTTGCTGGGCGCGGGGCGCCTGGACGTGCTCCAGCTGCTGCCCTACCTCGGAGGGCTGGCCACCCTGCTGCTGGCCTATCGCTGGAGAGCCAGCCTCTTCCCTGCGCTGTGGAGACCCACGCTGCTGCTGACCGTGCTGTCGAGCCTGTCCCTCTACTCGGTGCGGGTACAGTCGGAGGCACTGCTGGCCCCCTTCGTCCTGTGGGCCATCCACAGGGCCATCCAGGCCGAGCACAAGCCGCAGCGCTGGCTGCGCAGCGCAGCCGCGGTGGGGGGCATCCTGCTGCTGGCCCTGTGCATCCACACCAAGGTGTTCTTCATCGGGCTGGGCCTGGCCACCTGGTTCCTGGCTCGCATCGCGGTCCCCACCTGGAAGCGCCTGGTGGCTGCTGCGGTAGTGGTGGTGATGGGAGCCGCCCCGGGGCCCCTGTGGCAGTTCTTCGTCTCCTGGCGCGGCCATGAGAGCATCTCTGGCCTCGACCCGGTGAACAACCCCTACTTCCTGCACAACGGCTGGGAGTACGGCGGGGTCACCGCCCTGTCGAACGCCCTGGGCCTGTCGCGGTTGGTGCGGCTGGGGCCGGACCTGCTGCGCTGCCTGCTCTTCGGCACCTTCGGGGAGCACTACGGCACCCCCCTCGACACCCTGTCCGTGCGCTGGAGCATCCCCATCTTCCTGGTGGTGGCCGGCCTGCTGATGGTGGGCATCTGGCGCTCCCGGGGCGGCTCCACCGAGGCCGCCGCCCGCGCCGTGGTGGTCTACATCCTGGGCGTGGTGCTCTCCCCTTGGCTCGAGCCACGGATGTTCGTGCCGATCCTACCGGTGATGCTGTTCTTCGTGGTCAGCGGCCTGGACGGCCTGGGAGGGCGCCTGCTGGGCTCCCGGCCTCGCGTGCGCGCAGGAACGGCCCTGGTGCTGGGCACGGCCACCGTGCTGCTGTGCGCACGGAGCTGGATCGGCCACACAGCGGAGCGGGACTACTACGCCCAGGAGTACCACCAGCGCTCGAACTTCCGCTTCGTGCTCGACCGCGCGGTCCTGGTTCCAGAGGATCAAGTCATCATCAACGACGTGGACTACACCTCGCTCACCCTGCTCACGGGGCGCAGCACCGTCCCCATCCAGGCTGCCGAGTGGAAGAACTCCAGCCTGCCCCGCTACCTGGCCGCGGGCGGCCGCGGGGTGCTGTTCGTCCACACTCCGGAGCCCAACCCTTGCGACGAGGGGCTGCTGGCGCCCTTCGAGGGGATCAGCTGCGAGCTTGGGTCGCTGCAGACCGATGGAGAGGAGATCCCCTTCTACGCCATCAACCAGCCAGCCAGCGCCGTGGTCCCCACTCGCGAGGCCACGAGGCAGCGCTGCGCCGCCTGTGTCCACCCTCGGCCGCTGGGTTTCCGGGCCGACGACGCCGAGGGGCTCTGGCGCAGCAACGTGTCGAGCGCACAGGAGCGATAGTCCGACGACACAGGGATTTCGACCGATACGAATGTAGGGGCGGGGTTCATCCCCGCCCGACGATACCCAGCCTCGGGAGGGGTTGAACCCCTCCCCTGCAGTCGGTCGATGAAGCGTCCTGGGATCGGTCAGAATCCCTGCGTTGAGGGCTGGCGCCGCTCCTTCGCCAAGGCCTCGAAGTAGCCCCGGACGAAGTCGGGCAACATGGTGCTCAGCATCCGCGCCCGCCGAACGCGCCGTCGCCAGGACAGCCCCGGCGTGTTGAGCAGCACGAAGCCCGCACCCGCCGTCGCCGCTGCGCACGCCAGCCCCAGGCCCACCGGCGGCGCCAGGATCACCAGCACCACCCACCCACCCGTACCCGCGATCAGGGCCCAGGGGATCAGATGCAGGGCACGGAAGACGCCGTGCAGCCGCACGTTGTGGCCGCTGCTGTAGCCGTAGCGGCGCATCATGCGGCGCCAGCCCGCCATGGCCTTGGGCCGGTAGTGCCAGACCTTGGCGGCGGGGTCGTAGAGGATGCGCCCACCCGGGTGCCGGTGCTCGAGCCGATGATCGAGATCCACGTCCTCGCCGGGGAACATGCCCGCCCGGAAGCCGCCCAGCTCTCGCAGCTGCTCGCGCCGGTACAGGCTGTTGCAGGAGGGGTTGTGGCCCGTGGTCTGTACGGTCTCCGCGCTCTTGGTGTAGCCCCCCAGGAAGCCCATCATGCTCAGCACACCGTGCACGTCCTGCATGAACTCGGTGGCGTCGTCGGGGCAGTGCTGGCTGCCCCCTACGGCGAGCACGGCGGGATCGTCGAGATGGGCCGCCAGCTTCTCGAGCCAGTCGGGTGCTGCGATGCAGTCGGAGTCGGTGAAGGCCACCAGGGCGCCTCGGGCCAGCCCCAGTCCCCGGTTGCGAGCCACCGAGGGGCCCGCGTTGGCCTGCTGTACGAAGCGCACCTCTGCAAAACGCTTGGCGATCTCCGGGCTGGCGTCGGTGGAGCCGTCGTCCACCACGATCACCTCGACCCCCTCCAGCCCCTCCTGCGCCATGGAGGCCAGGCAGCGCCCGAGGGTCTCCTCCGCGTTGTACACGGGGATGACGACCGAGACCCTGGGAGCAGACTCCGACATGGTTCAACGCCGAGAGAGCAGGTAGTCGGCGAAGTTCTTGAAGCCCCGCAGCTTGCGGTACAGGTCCGAGCGGCTGCGGGTGGAGGCCAAAAAGCGCACGGCGTAGCTGGGTCGGAAGTAGAAGCTCCGCAGGCCCTGGTTGACGTAGCGCTCCACGATCTCGGCGCTCAGCCCGGGGTAGTCCACCACAGGGCTCTGCTCGCCGTCGGAGAGCCACTGATCCCAGCTGCGGGCCCGCAGCAGATCGTGCTCCTGGCAGTATCTGAAGTACTTGGTGCCCGGGAAGGGTACCGCTCCGCTGAACTGCGCGGTGTCCATGCCGGCCGTCAGCGCGAAGTCGATGGTGCGCTGCATGGAGGCCTCGGTCTCACCGGGCAGGCCGAGCACGAAGCAGCCGTGGATGGCCAGGCGGGCCTTGCGGGCCGTGCGCACGAAGTGGTGCATCTGCTCGACCCGCACCTGCTTGTCCATGCGCCGCAGCATCTCATCATCGCCCGACTCGAAGCCCACCAGCAGCAGCCGGCAGCCCGCGGCCTTCATGTGCCGGAACAGCTCGAGATCCGCCACGTCGGCCCGGGAGTTCACCGACCAGGTGCAGCGCAGACCTCGACGCAGGATCTCGTCGCAGATGGCGTGAGCGCGCTTGCGATCCACCGTGAAGGTGTCGTCCTCGAAGAAGAACTCTCCCTTGCGCACCCCCGGCCAACGATCCAGCACCCACTCCAGCTCATCGACGATGTTGCCCGGCGAGCGCAGCCGGTAGCGGTTGCCGTGCATCACCTGGGGCCACAGGCAGAACATGCACTGGAAGGGGCAGCCGCGGCCGCCGATCACATCGATGTAGGGGAACAGCTTGGTTCCGTCGAAGTAGTCCCACAGATCCAGGTGGTGCCAGGCGGGGAACGGCAGGCTGTCGAGGTCGGCGATCAGAGGTCGGGCCGAGTTGTGCACGGGCGCGCCGTCACCGAGGAAGGACAGGCCGAGGATGGACGTCAGGTCGCCAGGAGCGTCCGCGTCCCCAAGCACCGCGCGGGCGTAGTCACGCACCGTGTGCTCGTACTCTCCCCGGGCCACCGCATCCACGACGCCCGCGGCGTCGTCCAGCACTTCGCCGGCCTGGACGGTGGCGTGGGGACCCACCATGATCACCCGGCACTCGGGGGCCTCGGCCTTGCAGATCCGAGCGCACTCGATGTCGGAGTAGATGGACGGCGTGGTGGAGTCGAGCACCACCAGCCGGGGCTGCTCGCGGCGCACCAGGCTCGTAAGCTCCGGCTTGTCCCAGCCCTTGGCCGGGAAGTCGTGCAAGGCCACAGACACGCCGTCCTGCTCGAGTACCGCGGTGGTGTAGGCCAGCCAGTCGGGCGCACGGAGCACCCGGCCGCGGGTGCGGGCCGCCCAGCGCTGGGTGCGGCAGAAGTCGTCTACGAAGGGCTCGTTGACGACCAGGACATCCACGCCGCTCACGGAGCCTCCGCCGCCTGGGCCGCGGTGCGCGCGTCGAAGGCCCGCTTGACCAGGGCCAGCAACAGCTGCAGCAGGGCCGCAGCGCTGCACTGGAAGGCCAGGATGGCGCAGAGGCCACCCGCGAGGG
>CAZHIK010000438.1:0-7647 GCA_964532635.1 uncultured Enterobacterales bacterium | reverse complement strand
CTCAGCGCGCTGCAAGCGAGCCTCTCCCCGCATCATCCATGTCCTCCCCTCCCCCGCCAAGCCCCGGCCCCCTCGCCAGCCTGCGACAGCGCTGGCAGGCACTGCCAGGAATCTTGCGCGGGGCCCTGGCCGACGGCCTGCTTCCCGTGGTGCTCATGCTGCTGGGCACCCTGTGGCTGAGCGGCCCCGTGGCCCGCAGCCCTGGCTCGGTGGTGAGCCAGAAGCTCGAGGCCATGCAGCCCATCGACTACGGCGCCACTGTCTGGTTCTACGACTGGGTGGCCCAGGCCCTCGCCCGGGGCGCCCCCATCCTCCAGCCCGACGGGGTCTGCGCCCCCACGGGCACCACCCTGGGCACCAACTTCCCCAACTGGGCCGACGCCATCCTGGCCGCTCCATTGATGGGTCCCCTGCCCTTCCCCACCGGCTACAACCTGTGGCTCGCTCTCATCCCGGTGCTGGGAGGCCTGTCGGCCTACGCCGCCCTGCGTTGCCTCACCCGTCGCCGAAGCCTGGCCTTGCTGGGGGCCTGGCTGTTCGGATTCAACGCCTACTCGACCTTCGAGGTGGTGATGGGACGGCCCAGCATGGCCCTGCTGGCCATCATGCCCCTGTTCCTGGCAGCCTGGCTGAAGGCCACCGGCGATCGCGGCTGGGTCAGCGCCGCCTGGTCGCTCGTTGCGGGCTTGCTGGCGGGGCTGGCGCTGCACTTCTACGTGCTCTACGCCCTGCTGGCCTGGCTCTTGGGCGGGCTGCTGTGGCTGGGCCGGCTGCTGAGCCCGCCCCGGGAGACGGAGCGCCCCTGGCTGGTCCTCGCCGCGGTGCTGGCCTTCGCCGCCGCGTCCACCACCGCCGCTCCCTACCTGTACCAGGCCACCGCCCTGCAGCCCCGCTTCCCCAAGCCCTCGGTCGAGGCTGTGGATCCCAGCGGGAAGGGCTTGGTGCCCGCCTGGACGGCGGGCTCCCGCATGCCCGTGGAGCAGCGGCTGCTGGCCCCCTGGGAGCCCGAGCTGTGGCGCTTCACCTCCGCGTTCGTGCGCGACCGCGTCAACAACCTGGGTAAGACCTCCGAGCCGGTGCCCGGGGTGCTCGAAGAGAGCCTCGACTCCATGGCCCGCCACAGCCTGCCCGCCAGCTTCCCTTGGCACGGCGTGCGGGCACGGGGCGATCCCGCCGGTCTGCTGCCCCTGTTCTGGCTCGCGCCGCTGGTGCTGGTGCTGGCGATCGTCGCGGGCCCCCGGGCCTGGCCCTGGGCCGGGCTGGGACTGTTGATGTGGGCGCTGACCCTCGGTCCCTGGGTGATGGGCAGTGACGGCATCCGCCTCGAGCCAGCGGCCGTCGACGGCCATCGGCTGCGCCTGCCTCTGTGGTACCTGGCCCAGGCCATGCCCGAGGCAGGCAGCTTCCTCAAGCCCGCCCGCCTGTTCCCGGGCTTCCTGCTGGCGCTGGTGCTCACCCTCACCGTGACCCTCGATCAGCTGGCCGTCCGCACCAAGGCCTGGCTGGAAGGGCTCTGGAGTCCAGCACCCCGACTGCTGTGGCCAGCACTTGCGGTGGTGGTGATCGGGATCGCGGGGCTGGCCCAGGCCCGGGTGACCGCCCAGCTGGACGACACGGTGCCCTTCGAGCCCTGGCCCTTCTTCGAGCAGCTCGCCGATGATCCCCAGTCGGGCGCCATCATCGAGCTTCCCCTGGGGCTGGGCCAGACCACCGCCGGCTTCCAGGCCATCCACGGTCGCGCCCGGGCCGAGGACCACCACGACAGCCTGGCGCCCCAGCTGCGCGGCGAGGGGCCGCCGGACGACTGCTATCGGCTGGCCTCGCTGCAGGCGCTGTGGACCATGGGCCGCAGCCCGGGGGATGCGCAGCTGCTGGACGCTGCCCTGCTGGCCGACGCACAGGACGCGGGCTTCGGGTGGATACTCGTCTATCCCCAGGCCTACGAGGCCCTCGGGCGTCACGGCATCGCGGCTGACCTTCCAGGCGTGCTGGGGCTGCTGGAGCGCTCCCTGGGAGCGCCGGTGTACCAGGACGAGCGGCTGGTGGTGTACCTGGTGGCAGGAAACCTCTGATCTCCTGCCGGTCTGCAGCGGCCGATGGCGTAGAATGGTGACAACCCGCGAGGTCCCCATGCTCTGGCTGGCCCTGCTCGGCATCGCCTGCACGCCCCCGGAACCGGCCAGCGACACCGGCGAGCCCCCGGGGCCTCCGCCCGCGGCGGCGGACTGCCTCGAGGGCCTGGGTGACGTGAGCCAGGGCGTGCCCGACTACGACGGCTTCGGGCCCACCATCGGGCACCACTGCGTCGGTACGAACCACCAGGACATCCAGGGCATCGAGAAGCTGGTCTTCGTGGGCGACTCCATCACCCAGGGCACCCCGCCCACCCACGAGGACGACTACTACCGCAACGTGCTGACCGACGCCCTCGAGGATCGCTGGAGTGATCTCGAGGTCGACGAGTGCGCGCGCTTCGGGGCCCGCACCGACGACCTGCTGCTCGAGCCCCACCAGGACATCCTGGACTGCTTCCCGGATGTGGAGGAGCTGCGCACCCTGGTGGTGATGACCAGCGGCGGCAACGACATGTACGACGTGGCCTACGACCTGCGCGACGGCGTGGAGCAGGCCGAGGTGCTCGACAGCGTCGCGTACTACGCCTCCCTGTTCCGCGACGCCGTGCACTACCTCACCGACAACCCCGACCTGTTCCCCGGCGGAGTGCAGGTGGTGTTCGGTAATGTCTACGAGTTCACGGACAACGCCTCGGACATGGGCAGCTGCCCGGCGGCGGCCGAGTACGAAGGCTGGACAGACGAGCCCCTCGAAGGCTTCCGCGAGGCCTACGTGCTGATGAACGAGACCTACATGGAGATCGCCGTGGAGACCGGCACCGACATGGTGTTCATGAAGGAGGCCTTCTGCGGCCACGGCTTCCACGCCGACGAGCCGGAAAACGAGTGCTTCCGCGGCGAGGACGCCCAGACCTGGTTCGACTGGACCTGCTTCCACCCCGACACCAACGGCCACGCGGCGCTGGCGGAGCTGTTCTTCCAGACCATCACGGAGTGAGGCTCGGCGCGAGCCTGCACCTGTCCGACAAAACGAAGCATGCTACGGTGGGAGCACACCAACCCGGGAGGACACCACGCGCACTGTGATTGTCACAATCGCTATTTCTTGCCGGCTGTGGCGGCGACAAAGACGACACCGGCCACCCCTGCGGTGAGGGCACTCACTGGGATGGCGATGCGTGCGTGCCGGACGCCGACAGCGACCCGCCCGAGGCCGACGCGGACACCGACGCCGACGCCGACAGTGACACGGACAGCGACGCAGACGCAGACACAGACGCGGACTCCGACGCGGACGCCGACACCGACGCCGACACCGACGTGGACTGCTCCAAGCTGGTGTGGTTCGACGGGACCATGCGCTTCGAGGGCTTCGCCGAAGCGGACATGCAAGCATTCTGCCACGCCGGCTACAACACCATCACCGGCAGTCTGAGTGTCTCGAACGCGGACACCATCGAGCCGCTCACCTGCGTCTGCGAGGTCACGGAAAACGTCAGCCTGGGCGGCGTCTTCACCTCGGACGACGGCCTAAGAAACCTGCGCCGAGTAGGAGGCTGGATGAGCGTCAGCTCCTCCGGCCTGACCGACATCGACGGATTCGACCACCTCGAAGAGGTGGGGGATCAGCTCTGGTTCGCGGGCTCGGTCCTCACCGATGTCAGCGGCTTCGCGAGCCTCACCAAGCTGGGGACGGAGTTGGCCTTCCCGGTGAGCCACCATGCTCCCTTGCTGGAGGATGTCAGCGGCCTGAACGCGTTGACGAACCACCAGGGCATCCAGATTGAGGACACGGCACTGCGGCAGCTCACGGGCCTGAACGCCCTGGGCAACTTCCCGTCCATGCGTCAGCTCGCCATCAGGGACAATGCCCACCTCATGGCTGTCACCGGCCTCGCGTCCTCCTACGCAGTACCCTACGTGGTGGACATCGACGGCAACTCCGCCTTGGGCGACATCTCCGGCCTACACGGCATCACCTCCATCGGCACGCTCTATCTCCGAGACAACCCGCGCCTCAGCAGCGACAACGTCCAGGCCTTTCTGGAGGCGGTCGGTGAAAGCAACATCAGCGCCTCGGTGATCGACGGCAACGGAAACTAGTCCCTCATAGCTGGCGCGACCTCGCATCCCTCGATGGAGAAGTGGTTGGGCACGCCGGTGGTCACCTTGACCAGCCCATCGACATCCGGAGCCACCCCGGGCAGGTAGCGAGGCGGGCGGTAGCCCAGGGTGCCTTCGACCATTGCCAGGCCGCTGCCGTGGCAGCCATCGAGGAGCAGGGTCTCGGCTTCCACGCGCAGGGCGGGGCCAAACGCACTGTGGGTCAGCTCGCCGCTGATCTGCACCGGCTGGCCCAAGGCGGCATCGATGCCCACAGCCCGCAGTGCCTTCCAGCGTTCCGCAGGGACATCCTCGGTGCGGGGGCCTGGCTGGACCTCACAGCCCACCAGCTGCAGGACTGCCCAGTCGTGGGGATCGAACTCGGGAGGATCGTCAACCTCCACGTCCCGGGGCAGCCACTCCAAGCGCCCGGTGGCGACCACGAAGCCGCGCTCGAGGTGCTCGGGCCAGGCTTGGAAGGCATCGCAGGCTGCCAGGGTGGTGGCCCGCTCCACGATGGCACCACGACCGTGGTTCCAGGCGAAGCCCGGGATGGACGCCTGCACGCCGACGTCCCGGATGGGCTCGCCCTCGAGATCCGTGATCCCGTGGCGGGCCAGCTCGTCGAAGATCCCTGCTGCCGCCTCATCGTAGAGGCTGCGGCGGACACGGGCGGTGGCGCGCTCGTTCAGGGCCGCCAGCACCCGCCAGCGGGTGGCCTCGAGGTCCTGGGGCGCACCGGTCAGGGTCTGTGCGCTCACGTGCTCGGAAGCCGCGGGACCGTAGGCCTCGGGCGTGGCGCCGACGTGCAGGTCCACGCCGATGGCAGCGAAGCCGCGGATCTTCTCGAGGGCCAGGCCGGTCACGAAGCGACCGTCGGAGGCGCGGTGCCCGCCGTAGGCGCCATCCCAGCCCTCTGTGATGGCGAGGTCGGGGGCCACGCCGGCCCACCAGTCCCCCACCACCCCCGAGATGGCCTGGCGCGCCTGGTCCAGGGTTCCCGGGAACGGGTAGGAGAAGTACAGGTTCCCCGCAGGGGCCGGCCAGTCGTCGGCAGCAGATGTGGGATCCCGGCTCTCGCCGGTGACCAGGATGGCGTGGGCCATCGGTGCTTCGGCCCGGTCCAGGAAGGTGGAGTCGGTCAGGGGGGTGAAGTAGACCGGGAGCGTCCCGCAGGCGCCGACCAGATCGTAGCTGTGCCCCCGGACCTCGAAGTGCTTCGGGGAGCCGCCGGGTGTGCCGGGTGCGCAGGCGGGCTCGGCGGCGGAGCTGATGCCGGCGAGGAGGAGGGCGGGGAGCATTGGGGCTTTCTAGCGCTTCGCGGGCCGCCGTGGGGTGCACGATCGGCTCTTCGCGCCCCCTGGCGGACCGAGCCGGCGATTCCGAAGGCGGAGAGGCGTTCCTGGTCCGCCCAGGCGGACCAGCCTGGAGGTTCCGGTGGCGGAGAGGCGTTCCTGGTCCGCCCAGGCGGACCAAGCTGGCGGTTCCGTCGGCGGAAAGGCGTTTCTGGTCCGCGCAGGCGGATGTGGAAGCGATCGCCCCTACTCCACCACCCAACAGTACAGCTCCTCGTCCCCCAGGCTCTCCCCCAGCGCCGCTTCGAGCTCCGGCAGCCGGGTCGGATCATCCAACCAGGGCCGCCAGCACAGGTAGCGATACCCACGCTCGGCCAGCTGGGCGCCCGCCTGGGTGGGATCCTCCAACCCCAGCGCCTGCCGCACCAGCGCGTCCAGCCGGGCGGTCTGGGGCAGGTAGCTGGCGGAGGTCTGGCGGGGCAGGCCGGTGGTGGCGCGGCCGTGGACGGTGCTGGCGATCATGGCGTTGCCGCCTTCCCAGCTGCCGCCTTCGACGGGCAGATCCAGCACGGCGCCGGGGACCGGATCCGCGGCCATGGCCTCGAGCAGGGCCTGGCCAGGCAGCTCGCCGGAGGGGGGCGGCCAGAGCTGGCGGCCGATGCGCCAGCCGTCGGCGATCTGCAGCAGCCCGATGCCCCAGGCCGCCAGCACCAGCCAGCGCAGGCCACGGCGCGGCCAGCCCGCCGCCAGCAGCAGGGGCAGGCCCAACGAAGCCAGCAGCACCGCCCGGTAGTACATGCCCGATGTGCGGGTGGGGTAGTGCAGGGCCTCGAGGATCGCCGCGGGCAGGCGCAGCCTGCGCTCGTCCCACAGCACGAAGGCGTCGCCGCTGACCAGCACCGGCCCCAGGGCCACCACCACACCGACGAGCAGCAGGCCCCAGCCGGCGATCCGCCCGCGGCCGCGACGGAAGCCAGCGACCACCGCCAAGACCAGCAAGGGCAGGCCCAGGTAGACCACGTGGCTGGCGTCCGATGCCTGCTGGGCCAGGCCGCCCACCCCAAGCAGCAGCCCCTCGGGCTGGGCCATCGGCGCCGGGTAGGGCAGCCCGGTCAGCTCCATCACGCTCTGGGCCCGGGGCTCGAAGGCCAGCATCATGCCCGCGCGGCGCAGATCCCCCAGGTACAGCTTGGCCGGAAACATCCCGGCCGCCAGGGCCGCAAGGGAACCCGCGGCGAAGGCCCAGCGCTTCGGCTCGAACAGCGGGCGCTGCTCGAGCAGCTCCGCCAGCACCCACACGCCAGCAGCGAGGGGCAAGAACAACGCGGTGGAGGGAGTGGTGAAGGCCATGGCCAAGCCGCCCAGAGCGCAGGCGACCAGGCCGATGGGCCGCCAGGGCCCGCGGACGGCCCAGCTGATCGCCAGCAGGCAGACGGGAAGCAGCCAGTGCTGCAGCTTGGCCGCCTGGCCGCTCTGCAGCACCCCCAGGGCGTAGGGGCACAGGCCGTAGGTCAGGGCCAGGCCCGCCGCGGTCCAGCTGCCAACCGCGGTGGCGCGGCGCAGCAGGCCCCAAGCGGCGACCACCGCCAGGGCTGGGCTGGCCACCATCACGGTGTTGTAGGCCCCCAGGGGCCCCAGCAGGGGCTGCAGGGGGGCGGCCAGCAAGGCCGGGGCCCAGGCGATGAAGCGCACCAGCACCGGACCGGGGTAGCCGATGCGCTCGGTGACACCGTCGTGGGCCTCGATGCCGATGAGCATCCGGAAGATGTGATCGAAGGCCCAGACGTGGCCGTCGTGGAAGGCGGAGACCACGCGGCTGTCCGCCAGGTCCAGGGGTGACAGGCCCAGCAGCCACAGGGTGACGACTAAGCTCAGCGCCGCCGCGGTGAGGGGCGCCACCACAGCGCGCAGCTTCACCGCAA
Organism: uncultured Enterobacterales bacterium; assembly: GCA_964532635.1. Lineage (GTDB taxonomy): Bacteria > Myxococcota_A > UBA796 > UBA796 > JAFGLY01 > CALDOK01. The sequence goes on along the minus strand of CAZHIK010000438.1, from coordinate 252 downwards.
GCTCGGTTGGGGGGCTCGCCGTGGACGCGTTTTCGGGCATGCGGTGGTTATAGTACAGCGCGACGGTCCCCATGAACGGAACCCCCCTCGAGCGCCCCCTTGGGGCCCGCATCCACCGGCGAGCCCTCGCCGCCCTGGCCCTATGCGCGGCCTGCTCGGTCCAGTCCCCGTCGGCGCCCGAAGCCCCACCCGACCCGGCGCAGGAACCATCCCCCCCCGCCGACAGCCTGCTGCTGGTCACCATCGACACCC
>CAZHIK010000437.1:0-7664 GCA_964532635.1 uncultured Enterobacterales bacterium | reverse complement strand
GTCGGTGCCGTCGTACCAGGTCTCGGTGGCACCGGGGTTGATGCTGGAGTCCCGATCGTTGCAGTCGGTGCCGCCGTAGACGTCGTAGTCGTAGCCGTCGTAGTCCTGGTCGTAGTCGGAGTGGCCGTCGCAGTCCGAGTCCACGCCGTCGTACCAGGTCTCGGGCATGCCCGGGTGGATGTAGGGGTTGGTGTCGTCGCAGTCGTTGCCGCCGTAGCCGCTGGCCTGGTAGCCGTCGCCGTCGGCGTCGTAGTCGTCAGCTCCATCGCAGTCCTGATCGATGCCGTCGTACCAGATCTCGGTGGCGCCGGGGTTGATGGCCGGGTCTGTGTCGTCGCAGTCGGTCCCGCCACAGGCAGCGCTGTCGGAGTCGTAGCCATCGCCGTCGGCGTCACAGCTGCCCAGCAGGAAGTCGATCTCGTTCTGGTACAGCTGCTGGGCGGTGGAGGACGACGAGTGCGTATCGGTCAGGAAGCCGTTGATGATGGTGTCGCTGGTGGAGCCCACCACGATGGCGCCCAGGCCGCTCGAGAAGGTGGCGGCGTAGCCCAGGGAGGAGGTCATCCCCATGCTCCAGACGCCCCAGCCGGGGTTGTAGAGCGTGAACGGGTTGCTGCCGAGACCGGAGGCCAGATCGGTGTGGGTAACGGTGACCGTGTTCTGGTTGTAGCTGGAGTAGCTGATGCCGAAGAGGGACCCGCGGGTGGAGTCCCGGGTCCAGTCCTGGTGGATGGCCACGCCTCCGGACGACACGTAGCTGTTGAAGTAGGGGGTGGATGCGGACCAGTTCTGGACCGCGACGATCACCAGATCCCAGGAGTACGAGCGCACGTAGCTCTCGCAGGTGCTCATGCTGGTGGTGCTGGTGACGCTGTGGGTGGACCCGTAGGCGGACAGCGCCTGGCCCATGCGGTCGGTGCCAACGTTGTAGTCGTTGCAGTACAGGATGTTCTCGGCCGAGGCGCGACCCGGCGCCAGGAGCAGGAAGAGCAGCACCGCGATCAGCGCAAAGTGGCCACGCCTGGACGACATCAGCCGTCCTCCCCGTCGCAGTCGGCGTCGGTGCCGTCACCGGGGAGGTCGTAGGCGCCGGGGTTGACGCTGGAGTCTCCGTCGTCGCAGTCGCCGCCCATCTCGGAGAACCCATCGGCGTCGTCATCGGCGTATTCGGTGCCGTCGTCCACGATGCCATCGCAGTCGTCGTCCACCCAGTTGGCGATCTCGGTGGCGCCGGGGTTGATCATCGCGTCGTCGTCGTCGCAGTCGCCCGCCGACTCGGTGTAGCCGTCGCCGTCGTCGTCGTAGGCGTCGGTGTCCTCGTCGATGATGCCGTCGCAGTCGTTGTCCACGCCGTCGATCACCTCGGTCTCGGCCGGAGAGGCGGTGGGATCGTTGTCGTCGCAGTCCCCCCCGGTGGTGGCGTAGCCGTCGGCGTCCATGTCGTTGTTGCCGCTGTCGGTGACGCCGTCGCAGTCGTCGTCGATGCCGTTCCCTGCGATCTCGACGTTGTCCGGGTAGATGTTCTCGTCGTTGTCGTTGCAGTCGCCTTCGTCTTCGCTCACGCCGTCGCCGTCGTCGTCGTAGCCCGAGGTGCCCTCGTCGATCAGGCCGTCGCAGTCGTTGTCCACGCCGTCGGCTTCTTCGGTGCCGCCGGGATGGGCGCTGGCGTCCCGATCGTCGCAGTCGCTCGCGCGCCAGCCGAAGCCGTCGCCGTCCTGGGCGTACAGGGCGCCCGAAGCGGTCGAGCAAGCGTTGCCCCGAAGGGCCGCTGGCGCGAGCTCCACGGTGGCGTCGAGCACGAAGCCGATCTCGGTGGAGGCCTCCTCGAGGTCGCTGGGGGCGAAGCCCACCGCGAGGTCCACGCTCTGTCCGGCCAGCACGGAGGTGGGCAGCTCGGCGTCGACCGAGAAGGGCTCGTCGTTGCCCGTGACCGACTGGATCTCGAGATCGAGGCCCGAGGTGTTGGTGAAGGTGATGGCCTCGGTGCCGAGCTCGCCTTCGTACACCGGACCAAAGTCGACGATGGAGGGGGTGACCATCGCCGAGGCCCAGTCAGCCACACCGCGCACGTCCACCAGGTGCTCGAAGTCATCCTCTTCGTCGGTCACGACGGAGAGGGTGGCCCAGTGGAAGCCCTCGTCGAGGGGGGCGTAGGTGAGGTCCACCAGGGTCTCCTCGTCATTGGTGACCGTGGGGAGGTCCTCGGTGTCGAGGGTGAACCACTCGCCCTCGACGTTCTGGAGGTGCATGGCGAGCACATCCACTGTGCCCTCGGCGGCCAGCAGCTGGACCTGGAAGGTAGTCGTCGAGCCCACGGCGACGGTCTCCATGTCGACCATGCCGGGACTGACCACCAAGCGGCCGGTCTGGGTGTTGACGATGTAGTCATGGCCGCCACAGCCGATGCTGAGCAAGGCCACGACCGCTACGGGCTGGTAGGGTCTGGTTCGCATGGGCGCAGTATACTAGGGACAAGCGGTGTTGGAAGCCTCCAGCGCCACCTTCATCCAAGATTTTGGATTAACGCACCAAGAGGGGAGGGGAGGGCTGTCATATTCCTATCTGTACGCCGTCTATGATGTCATGCCCGGACAGCCCCGACCCAATCCCTGCCCCCCCATCGGCGGCTTCCCGTTTTTCGCCGCGGGGCGCAAACCGCGCAGAGCCAATACGAGGTGGCCCTCTCATGACGCCCCCATCCCCCGCTGCGTCGGGCCAGGAGCGAGCCTTGCCCCCCTCCAAGACCGTGCTTGTGGCCATGAGCGGTGGTGTGGACTCGTCGGTGGCCGCGGCCCTGCTGGTGGAGCGGGGCTGGACGGTCATCGGAGCCACGCTGCGCCTTCATCCCTGCACCGATCCCGACGCGGGCCGGTTCTGCTGTGGCCTCGGTGCAGAGCTGGACTCCAGGGCGGTGGCCCAGCGATTGGGCATCGAGCACACCGTGATCACCGCAGGCGCCGCCTTCGAGGATCTGGTCCTGCGCCCGGCCTGGGACGACTACGCCCATGGCCGCACCCCCAGCCCTTGCCCCCTGTGCAACCGGGAGCTCAAGCTCGGGGTGCTCCAGGACACCGCCGCAGCCATGGAGATAGACCTCGTGGCCACCGGGCATTACGCGCGCCGTGGCGGTACGCCCGACGAGCCGACGCTGCTGAGGGGCCGGGATCCCCGCAAGGACCAGAGCTACTTCCTCTTCACCCTGTCCCGCGGGCAGCTGGCACGCACCCTCTTCCCCCTGGGGGAGCTGAGCAAGCCCGAGGTGCGGGCCAGGGCGCGTACCCTGGGGCTGAGCAATGCCGAGAGGCCGGCCAGTCAGGACGCCTGCCTGCAGGGGCCCGAGGGTTCCTTCTCCGAGACACTGCGGGTGCGCTTCGAGGCGCCTGCGCACCCCGGTGAGATCGTGAGCGAGGACGGCCGAGTGTTGGCACAGCACGATGGTGTACACCGCTTCACCATCGGCCAGCGCCGGGGCCTCGGAGTCGCCCTGGGACGCCCCGCGTTCGTGCGCGAGATCGATCCCGAGACAGCTCGGGTCACCGTCACAACCCGACCCGAGGCCCTGCTGTCCTCGGGACTCGATGCTGCCGACGCCAACTGGCTCATGGACCCACCCGAGCCGGGGCGGCCGTTCCCTTGCGAGGTCCAGGTGCGCTACCGGGCCGAGCCGGTTGGCTGCTCTGCTACGCTGGGTGAGGATGGCACGCTGCGCCTCCGCTTCGAGACCCCCCAGCGGGCGGTGAGCCCGGGCCAGGCGGCGGTGCTGTACCGCGGTGAGCGGGTGCTCGGAGGGGCCTGGATCCGGCGTGCCCTGGGCGCCTGACCACCGGAGGTGCGCAAGGGGGTGGACCGCTGGCCCGCCCCGAGCTAGCAGGGCGTCGCCAGCCGACATCTCCCCGGTCGAGCACGCAGGAGCCCCGCCATCACCGAGCCCATCCAGATCGTGGTCAACGGCGAGGAGCTGTCGCTTCCTCGGGGCAGCGATATGAGCGTGCTGCTGCGGTCGCTCGACATCCCACCGCGCCACATCGCCATCGAGCTCAACGCCGAGCTCCACGAAGGCGGACTCGACACCGTGCTCGAGCCCGGTGATCGGGTCGAGATCGTGCGCTTCGTCGGCGGCGGTTAGGCGCCCCGTCCCACAGCTCTGGAGGCACCGTGGACCCCCTGGTCATCGCCGGTCGCACCCTCCGTTCCCGGCTCTTCGTCGGCACGGGAAAGTTCTCCACCCCCCAGGCCATGGCGTCAGCCATCGAGGCCTCCGGCGCAGAGGTGGTCACCGTGGCGCTCCGCCGGGTGGACCTGCACGATCCCGCCGATTCGATGCTCTCCCACATCGATCCCGAGCGCTACCTGGTGCTGCCCAACACCTCGGGGGCCCGCGACGCCGTCGAGGCGGTGCGCATCGCGAAGCTGGCCCGAGCAGCGTCGGGCTGGACCTGGGTGAAGCTCGAGGTCACCCCCGAGCCCCACTACCTGCTGCCCGATCCGGTGGAGACCCTCGCGGCCGCCCGCGAGCTGGTCCAGCTGGGATTCACCGTGCTGCCCTACATGAACGCCGATCCCATCTTGGCGCGACATCTCGAGGACGCCGGCTGCGCCGCGGTGATGCCCCTCGGAGCGCCCATCGGCACTTCTCGCGGGCTCAAGACCCGCGAGCAGGTCTCCATCATCGTCGAGCAGGCCAGCGTGCCCGTGGTGGTGGACGCAGGCCTGGGCCTGCCCTCCCACGCCGCGGAGGCCATGGAGATCGGCGCGGACGCCTGCCTGGTCAACACTGCCCTGGCCATCGCTGACGACCCTGCCGAGATGGGCCGCGCCTTCGCCCTTGGTGTCGAGGCGGGTCGCCGCGCCTGGATCGCCGGCGCGGGGGGTGAGTCCCGCCTGGCGCGCGCCTCCAGCCCCCTCACCGGTCTGCTCGACCAGGGCTGAGCATGCCGCCACAGCGCAGCTTTCACCCCGTCATCTCCGGCCTCGACTTCGAGCGGCTGGCGCAGAGCATCCAGGCGGTGAGCCCCGGAGCGGTGGAACGCGCGCTGCGCCAGGAGCGCCTGCGTCCCGAGGACGCCATCGTGTTGGTCTCCCCAGCTGCCGCGGAGCGCCTCGAGGATCTCGTGCAGCGGGCCGCCGCCGTCACCGAACAGCGCTTCGGCCGCACCATGCAGCTGTACGCGCCCCTGTACCTGTCCAGCGAATGTACCAATCGCTGCGTGTATTGTGGCTTCTCCCACGACGTGCAGATGGATCGCTGCAGCCTGGAGCTCGAGGAGGCCGTGGCCAACGCCCGACTGCTCCACGAGCAGGGCTTCCGCCAGATCCTGCTGGTCACGGGCGAAGCCCCCAAGCGCTACGGGGTGGATCGGATCCTCGAGGTGGTGCAGGCCATCGGGCCGCTATTCGACTCGATCTCCATCGAGGTCTTCCCCATGTCCCAGGCCGACTACGGCCGCATGACCCAGGCCGGGGTGGACGGGCTGGTCCTGTACCAGGAGACCTACGATCCTCGACGCTACGCCCCGCTCCACCCTACGGGTCGCAAGGCCGACTATCGCTGGCGCCTCGAGGGCCCCGATCGGGGCGGCGAGGCGGGCTTCCGCAGCCTGGGCCTCGGTGTGCTGCTGGGACTCACACCCTGGCAGCCCGACGCCGTGGCCCTGGTGCTCCATGCCGCCTGGCTCCAGCGGCGCCACTGGCGCAGCCGCATCGCCGTGTCGTTCCCCAGGCTGGTGCACTCGGAGCGGGGCTTCGCCGCGACCCACTCGGTGAGCGATCGTGAGCTCATCCATGCCATGGCTGCCGTGCGAATCCTGCTGCCCGATGCCGAGCTGGTGCTCTCCACCCGTGAGCCCGCGGAGCTGCGTGACCGCCTGCTTGGAAGCTTCGTCACCCGCATGAGCGCCGGCAGCCGCACCAGCCCAGGGGGCTACCTCGCGGAGGGGCTCGGCGAGCAGTTCGAGGCCCGGGATGCCCGCTCCGCCACCGAGATCGCCGAGCTGCTACGGGATCGGGGGATAGATCCCGTCTGGAAAGATCTGGACAAGGGCTTCCGGGTGTAAGCTGGCTGCGCCGTCACGCGTAGAGGCAACAACCCAGCCCCAGCGGGCGTACACCCGACCCAATCCCCGGGAGAGAACATGGCCAGCTATCTCGACACCCTCGAGCGCGTGATGAAGGGCGACTACAACGACGCCTCCGACCAGGAGAAGGCCGAGGCGGTCCGCGATGTCATCCAGGTCTGCAGTGTCGCCTCGGGCGCGGTCGCCTGGCAGCCCATCCCCCTGGTCGACACCGTGTTGATCTCCCCGATCCAGATCGCCATGGTGCAGGCCATCGGGCGCATCCACGGCCACAAGCTCGACCAGAAGTCCGTCATCGAGATCCTGAGCACCTTCGGTGCGAGCCTCGTGGCCCAGAACATCATCCTGGCTGCCGCGAAGTTCATCCCCTTCGCAGGCTGGATCGTAGGCATCAGCATGGCCTACGCCCTGACCTACGCGGTGGGTGAGGTGAGCGATCACTACTTCCGCAACGGCCGCGGGGTCGAGCAGCGGGAGCTCAAGGAGATGTTCGACAAGGTCTACAAGACCAAGAAGACCGAGAAGCAGGCAGAGCATCGCTCCAACGAGACCCTCAAGGACAAGCTCTTGCAGCTGAAGGAGGCCTACGGGGCCGGCCTGCTCACCGAGGACGAGTTCGAGGCCAAGAAGCAGGAGTTGCTCGCCGGCTTCTGATGGGTCCACGCCCTCCTCGTGCGCTCGCCGCGGGGCGCTGTGCGCCAGTTTCGCAGCACGGTTCCGACCAGCGGGTTGAAACCGTCCAGGAAACGGGTCAAGGTTGGGGCCACGGAGGTACCCCATGACGCGCAATCTCGTCCTTCTCTCCTCGTTCCTCGTCATCGGCTGCGCGCCCAAGGGCAGCTTCGACGGCAAGCTCGTCGATCCCGTGACGGGCAGCCCCCGAGCGGGCGTCACCATGCTGCTGCTGTCGCCCACCAACCCCTCTCCGTCCTGCATGGAGCTCGAGGCGGTCACCGGCGATGACGGCACGTTCCACATCGACGGACTGTGCGGCAACGGCGACTACACCATCGACAGCCGCGACAAGTCCTTCATCATCGAGTACCCGGGCACCTTCCCCGGCGGAGTGCTCGCCACCGAGATCGTCGAGATCAAGGGCTGGTCCTTCCCCAACAAGGCCGGCCTGTTCACCTTCGACGGTGAGAGCTTCGCCAAGCACCGCGAAGGCCCGCTGCTGGGTGTGGAGAAGATCTGGAAGTCGGAAGAGGACGTCGTCTATCCCGACACCCTGCCCACCAAGGTGGTGAACATCGCCAACGACGAGTGGCTGGTGTTCCACGGTGCCAAGTTCACCGAACGCTTCACCCTCGAGCCGCTGCTGTTCCACGACGCCTACATCCGCTTGGGCAAGCCGAGCTACTACACCCGCTCCGAGCCCTGGTGGTACGTGGGCACCGAGTTCGAGAACGAGTCCACCTTCCGGCGAGTCGAGACCCAGCTCGACAGCTCCAAGGTCAAGACCTTCGATCAGGGTGACACCCACTTGCGCTTCGTCAAGGGCGACGCGGTCCCCAACGGCTTCTACGTCAGCTACTACGAGGGCTTCCGCGACGATCGCGAGGGCTGCGATGTACCTGAGAGAGAAATGCA
>CAZHIK010000436.1:0-7666 GCA_964532635.1 uncultured Enterobacterales bacterium | reverse complement strand
AACACGAACACGAACACGAACACGAACACGAACACGAACACGAACACGAACACGGTCCACTCCGGACAGAAACCGTCCAGCTCACCTGATACCCCTACCCACGATGCCCCCCACCGATCCCAACGCCACCGGCCCCACCCTCCACCGCATCGTGGCGTCCTCGCTGGACGAGCACGGCTGGCTGCTCACCGACACCGAGCGCGCCATCGTCCAGGTCTACCTGGATCTCTCCCCCACGGCCGGCCACCTCTACGCCCGCCTGCTCCACCGCGTGCGGGATGTCTTCCGCGATGACAGCCTGTGCGACGAAGATCGTCCCTGCCTGCCCCTGCTCGAAGCCAGCGGCCTCGTCGAGCCCGATGTCCCCCCCCTCGAGCGGCTGCCACTGCTGCGGGTGCCCGAGCTTGCAGCGGCCTGCAAGCACCTCGAGCTACCCCACCGCGGCCGACGCGCCGCCCTGCTCGAGCGCCTCGAGCCCCACGCCGAGTCCATCGATCTGCCCGCCCACCGCGTGCTCCACCGGCAGCTGTTCCAGCGTGTGCAGGCCCTGTTCCTGCGCCATCCCCGGGCAGACTACCGGGTGGTTGTGCTCGACGCCATCGGCGTGATGCCCAAGCCCGCCTACACCGTCACCCCCTCCGCCAGCCCCTTCGCCTCACGCCAAGCCATGCTGCAGTTCGAGCAGGCACGCGCGGTGCTCGACCTGTGCCGCGACGGCGAGCCCGCGCTGTCCTTCCTCGAGGCCGCCCTGGCCTGGCTCGACCACAGCCCCGCTCCCGGTCCGGGCCAGCGCCACTTCTCCACCCGCCGAGTCGCCGCGGCCCTGGTGAGCCTGGCGGCCCGGGAGCTGGAGCGCGTCGACCAGCCCGACATCGCCGCGGCGCTCTACCTCCGCCTGCTCGACGACGGCACCCTGGCGGCCGGTGAGCTGGTTCCTCGGGCCGTACTGGCGACCGAAGCGGCCCACGGCCACGCCGCCGCCCTCGAGCTGGCCCTGTCCTGGCTGCACCGGATCGATCCCGCCTCCGCGGTGGCTGTGGCCCGCACCGGCCGTCGCCTCGCCCGCAAGCTGCGCAAGCCCTGGACCGCACCCACCCTGCGAGCCCCCCCGGTGAGGGAGCTGACCCTGCCCGGCGCGCCACCCCAGGGCCACCGCCCCCTCTACCAGGTGGAGCTCGACGGCCAGCCGGCCGCGCTCCCGGTCGAGGCCGCCCTGGTGGCGTCCCTGCCGGGGCGCAGGGTGCTCCACGGCGAGTCGGCCCCCTGGACCACCCTGTTCGCCCTGCTGCTGGCGGATCTGTACTTCCTGCCGGTCCCCGGAATGCTGCCGGCGCCGTGGCTCTCCGGGCCCCTGGACATCGGCCGACCGGCGTTCGCTGAGCAGCGAAGCGAGCCCCTGGCTCGAGCCCTGGCCGCCGTGCGCGCGGGTCAAGCCCCGGCCCGGCTGCGCAGCGCCCACCGCCGCCTCGAGGGCCAGGCCGTCGCCGGGGCCCACTGGTGGGCCGCCAGCCTGGAAGAGCTCGACAGCATCGCGGTCGCCCTGGGCGGGCCCGCCCTGGCCACCATCCTCGAGCGGCTGGCGGTAGAAGGCTGGCAGGCCGCCCGAGGCCTGCCCGACCTGGTGATCCTGCCCGGAGCCGAACTGCGGGCCCCCGGTCCCAGCGCAGGCATCCTGCCTCCTGGGCTGTTGCTGGCCGAGGTCAAGGGTCCCGGCGATCAGGTTCGGGATGCCCAGGCCGCCTGGTTCCACCTGCTACTCCAAGCGGGGGTTCCGGTGGAGCTGTGGCGGGTTTCTCGCCTCGAACCCGCCTCCTGAAACCACCCAGCGCGCCACGCAGGCGCCCGGGGCCGTACCGGATGAATGGCTCGTCAATAGTCCCCCTGGATGCTTCCTTGACGAAGGCTTGGCACCCACCCGGGTTGACGCGTCAACGGGATCTGGTATCATCAATGGTCCATCCCCGAAGGAGAACGGGATCCACCGCAGGCCACCGCAGGACGGTGCAGGAGCTGGCCAGGGCTGTCGTATCGGCAAAGAGTCGCGAACGTGTCGCACGAAACTTCATCAAGTCCTACGGGCGGACCCGCTTCCGGCGCCTGATCGAGGCCCTCGAGGCAGGCGAGAGCGGCCAGACCATCGCCAACGAGTTCGGCGTCTCCCGCGAGCGCGTGCGCCAGTGGAAGAACACCTTCGGTCAGGTGATCACGCTCTACCAGCTGCACCCCGAGGTGGAGCGTATCTTCCGCGAGGCCCGCTCGGCCTGACCGCCGCTGTCCTCTATAGGTCGGCCACGCAGCGCACCCAGCCGTCCTGGTCCTTGCCCACCTGAAACTCGAGCTCCGGCGTCGACAACTTGACCTGGTGCGCCATGCTCTCCATGGCGGTGCTGCTGTCGCGGGACCACAGTGGGTCTTCGAGCCCGTCGAAGAGCGGCTCGGCGAAGCCAGCGTCCTGCAGCTCGCTGCGAGATGGAAGCCGCCAGGTGGCGATGTCGCCCAGCTCCCCCAGCTCGGCGCAGTAGCCGGGCTCATCGTCGCAGTGGGTCCCACAGCCACCGGCGACCGCCTCGTCCGGGCTCACGGCCGCGTACCAGTCCATGGTGTCAGCGGCCCGCGGGCTCCAAGCCAAGCAGGCGACAGGCTGCAGCCAGACGCCATCGTCGTGCTCGCTCCACGAGCCAGGGCACATGGGCAGCTCGCTGGTGGGGGCCGTGTCCCCGGTGTCACCCCGGCGAAGGTCGGCTGGGTCCTTGTCGCAGGCGGACAGGGCCAGGACGAAGAGCAGCGAGACACGCATGGTGGACAGCTCCCGGAGTGGAATTGGGCGCATCCCCTATCGTGACGCCCCGCTTCGCGTGACTTTCGAGGCCCGTGTCGGATAGGTTCGGTTACTGGGCGGGTTCTCTCGTCCCTGCCGCCCGAGCGGCGAAACACGACGGAGGTCCCATGGACCGCAAAGTCCTCATCGCGCTGGCTGCCATCGCAGGCATCTGCGCTGCCATCCTGCTGTTCCCTGCGCGCGACAAGGTCGACGCCGACGTCGCCGTTGGCCACGACCACTCTCCCAAGGAAGCCGACGACGACAAGCCCGAGCGCAAGAAGAAGCGCGGCATCAACGACGTGAGCGAAGTCGCCGAGAGCGTCCCCAACGCCAAGGAAGCCGCCAAGGCTCGCAACGAGGCCCGCAAGGCCACGCCGTACTACCAGCACGTCCAGGCCGCGGCCAAGCGCTGGTTGGTGCTGGCCAACACCATTGGCCCGGCTGGCCACGACGAGATCGCTACCGAGATGCGCGAGCTGTCTCGCGAGCTCCGCCAGGCCTCCCGCCCCGACGGCACCGAGGAAGCCCAGCAGGACGCGCTGAAGCGCGAGGGCGAGGTGCTGGCCAAGGTCCAGGAGCTCGACCTCGACGCCGAGATGACCGAGATCGTGGGCTACCTCTCCCAGGCCTACGAAGCCGCCACCGCCGGTGAGCAGCCCCCGGAAGCAGCCGAGACCAGCGTCGAGTACGAGCCCACCCCCGGTGACGGCGAGCCCGCGGCCCAATGACCTTCCTCGCACCGGCCCTGCTGCTGGCGCTGACGGGCAGCGCTGTCGCCGAAGCACCCATGCGGGCAGCCGTTGTGGTCGGCATCGAGGCCTACGCCCACCTGGGACCGGAGCACAGAGTTCAGGGCGCACGGGACGACGCCATGCGCGTGGCGGAAGCCCTCGAGACCCGAGGGGGCTTCCAGCACGTGCGCCTGCTCACCGACGCGGCCGCCACCCGCCCCGCCGTCCAGTCACTGCTGTCCGGCGGCCTGGAGTTGGGTCCCGACGACCTCTTCCTGCTGTACTTCGTGGGACACGGCATCGGCGGTGACTTCGGTGAACCACGCCTGCTCACCTACGACTTCGACCCAGCGATGCCAGAGCAGAGCTCCTGGCTCCTGGACGAGCTGGCTGCGTCGCTGCGCGACGGCGTCGGTGCAGGCTCCATCGTAGTGGTCACCGACGCCTCCCACGAAGGCTCCCTCGACGGCTTGGCCATGATGGGCCCTACTCCCGACCAGTGGCCCGAGCTGGAGCGCCCCTCCATGGTCATCTCCGCTTCGGGGCCCCGGGAAGCCGCCCACCCTGGCGCCATGGCCCAGGCCTTCGTCGGTGGCATCTCCGGACGCGCCGACAGCTCGGCCGACGGCGTCGTCACCAGCGGTGAGCTCTACCGCCACCTTGTGCGCACGGTGCCCTCCGCCACCGACGACACCCAGCACCCCACGGTCAGCGCCGCCCACGATCCGACTTTCGCAGTGGCAGACGCCACCGGGGCCGCCGATGCGGCGCCCTCGGATCGCATCGACAAGGTCAAGTTCATCTTCCGCAGCGGGATCTCGCCCACGGTGGCCTGCGAGCACGCCCCGGTCGTGGCCTGTGACCCCAGCTGCTACGTCTGGGACATCGAGCCTGGGAGCTGCACGGCCAGCGCGGTGATCGACGACCGCCGCCAGAGCGTGGAGCTGCAGGTACTTCAAAGGGGAGGCTGGGTCTGCGAAGATACAGGAAGTGGCCTCGCCTGCGCCGCTGGAAACTGATGCAGGAGCGAACCTTGCCGATCAAAACCCGCAGCCGAGCCCTCGTGGCGTCCGCTCCCCTGGCCCTGGCCGCCGTCCTCACCGCGTCCAGCCCCGCTATTGCGGGCGACGGCAAGCACGTCGCCCTGGTAGTGGGTGTGGGTGAGTACGCCCACCTGCCCGCCGAGCTACACCTCGAGCACGCCCGCGCCGACGCCGAGGCCGTGGCCAAGGCTCTCCGCGAGCACGCGGGCTTCGAGGTCATGGAGCTCAAGGACGGCTTCGCCACCCGCCAAGCGCTGGAGAGCTTCCTGGTCGACAGCCTGCCCACCATGGTCGGCCCCGACGACACCCTGCTGATCTACATCGAAGCCCACGGCATGGGCGCCGACTTCGACGATCCGTACGTGCTGACCTACGACGCCAAGCCAGACGACATCGAGAACACCGCGATGAGCATCGCCGAGCTGGGCCGCCGGGTGCGCGACGCCGTGGACGTCAAGGCCCTGGTGCTGCTCACCGACACCGCCCACGCCGGCGATCTCGGCGGCCTGGCCCTGCTGGGTCCCAACGCCAAGAGCTGGCCCGACCTCCCCGAAAACACCGTCATCCTGTCCGCCTCCTCGCCCCGCGAGCCCTCGGTGGACGGGCTCTTCGCGCCGGTGGTGGTCGCAGCCTTCCAGGGCCAGGCGGACCGCTCGGGCGACGGCGTGCTCACCGCCAGCGAGCTGCATCGCTTCATCATCGACAAGGTCCCCGAGGCCAGCGACGACAAGGTCCACCCAGCCGAGGCCGGCGACTACAGCGCTGGGCTGGAGATCTGCCTGGTCACCCCGCCCGCCGAGGCCACGACTGAGCCTACCGCCGTTCCCGAGCCGGTGGTCGAGGCCCAGCCCGAGGTGTCACCAGGCACCGAGATCCAACCGCCCACGACCGACGATCCCGGCAAGAAGCGCCGCTGGGCCATCGCCGCGCCCGCCCTGGGTGCCTCGGCGATCATGGCGGGTGGAAGCGTCTTCGCCTACAGTAGGGGCCGCAATTTCCACGACGTGGTCTTTCGCGAAGTCCAGGTCCCCGAAGGCGAAGAGTATGTCACCCACTACGACAGCTACACACAATGGCGCAAGCTCAACTACGCCTTCGGCGTGGCTGCGGGAGTGCTGGCTGTCACGGGTGGCGTCTTCGCCGTGGTCCCCATCCAGGATGGGGCCTCCATGGGTGTCTCCTTCGAGTTCTAGGCCCGCCCCGAGGCTGTCATGAAGCGCTTCTTCCTCGCCGCGCTCGCGGCCGGCTGCACGCCCGACCACACGGTCCAGGAGCTCGCTCCCGAGATCGCGATGTCCACCTCCACCATCGACTTCGGTGAGGTGGTCGTCGGCAAGCAGTCCGAGATCGGTATCCTCCTCGAAAACATTGGCCGTGGTGTGCTGCACATCGAGGCCTTCGAGCTCGACGGCACCACCAGCGCCGACTTCGAGCTGGTGGACCTCGAGTCCGACAGCGTCGACCCCCACGAGGCCATCACCGTGGCCGCCGTCTACACTCCAGACATGGTGGGCCAGGACTTCGGCCGCATCCGGATCAACTCCGACGATCCCGACAGCTACCTCACCGAGATCGACCTGGTGGGCTTCGGCGTTGAGCCGGACATCGACGTCGATCCCGAGACCCTCTGGTTCGGTGACGTCGAAGCCCCCGACACCAAGACCCTCACCGTCGAGGTGGCCGCCGCGGGCACCGGCACCACCTGGATCAGTGACATCGGCTTCGAGGACGATCTGGGCGTGTTCGAGTACGAGCTGCCCGCAGAAGTCTCGGAGCTGCCCTACGGACTCGACTCCGGCTTCTCCTTCGAGATGGACGTCACCTACGCCCCCACCGCCACCGCGGAACACGACACCTACCTGCTGATCCAGTCCAACGACCCGCGCGAACCCACCGCCGCGGTCCGCCTGCTCGGCAACGCCGAGTACAACCCCGACGAGAACTCCGAGCCCGAGGTGGAGATCACCGATCCCAACTACGGCCACTACCTGGTGCTGGGCGAGTCCACCGAGCTGACCGGCTACGTCTATGACCTCGAGGACGAGCCCCAGAACCTGACCTGCTCCTGGTTCGCCGACACCACCCTGCTGGGCACCACCAGCCCCGATGAAGACGGCTACGTCAGCCTGGTCACCGACCAGATCCCTCAGGGCGAGGTCAACCTGCTCCTGGTGGCCATGGACACAGGCATGGAGACCGGCTCCGACAGCGTGACCGTCACGGTGTGGGACACCGAGGAGCCCGTCCGCTACACCATCAGCGGAGGTGCCAGCAGGCACCACTACTGGATGGTGGACGACGACGTCGAGATCTCGGTCGACGGCGTGACCATCTTCGCCGACAACAACCACACCCAGGACAACCACCCGCCCGTGGAGTTCGACGCCACGGTGGGCAGCATCATCCACATCACGGCCTGGGACATCAACGAGTGCCGCAAGAACCTCGACCCACTGTACCTGCACTTCGGCACCGGCATGTTCATTCCCCTCTTCGATGGCCTCTGCGCGGCGTCCTGTGACTCCGATCCGTGCTACGACGCCAGCTACAACGGGCCCTGGCCCAACACCTTCATTGACGCCGACTACGAGATCACCATCCCATGAACTCCATGACAGCCTTCGGTCGCGGTGAAGCGACCAACGGCGTGGTCACCGTGGTGGTGGAGCTGCGCTCCGTCAACCATCGCTTCCGCGACCTCAACACCCGCATCCCCCGCGAGTACAACGCCCTCGAACCCAGGGTGATCAGCCAGCTGCGCCAACGCTTCGAGCGCGGCCGCATCGACTGCACCATTCGCCGAGTGGGGCCTGAGGGACCCAACACCGTGCGCCCGGATCTCGAGCTGGCCGAGGCCACCTGGGACGCCATGCGCTCGGTGGCCCGCCGCCTGCAGATCGACGAGAGCCAGGTCAGCCTCCAGCACGTCTTCGCGCAGCCGGGTGTGCTCAACATCACCGAAGCCGAGCGCGACGTCTCCCACGAGTGGGAACTGCTCGAGCCAGCCTTGCTGGGCGCTGCAGAGCATCTCGCCACCATGCGGGCCCGCGAGGGCCGCGCGCTCAGGCGCA
>CAZHIK010000435.1:0-7689 GCA_964532635.1 uncultured Enterobacterales bacterium | reverse complement strand
GATCATGATCGGGCTCGCTCGTTGTATCGCCATGGTCATCGTCTGGAACGACCTGGCTCGGGGCGACACAGAGTACTGCGCGGGCCTGGTGGCCTTCAACTCCATCTTCCAGGTGCTGTTCTACTCGGTCTTCGCCTGGCTGTTCGTCACCGTGCTGCCGCCGGTGCTGGGCCTCGAGGGTGTCGAGGTGAACGTCACCATCGGGGAGATCGCCCAGAGCGTCTGCATCTACCTGGGCATCCCCTTCGTGGCGGGCTTCCTGACCCGCTGGGTGCTCATCCGGGTCAAGGACAAGGAGTGGTACCACGCCGAGTTCGTGCCTCGCATCGGGCCCATCACCCTGGTGGCGCTGCTGTTCACCATCGTGATCATGTTCTCGCTCAAGGGCGAGATGGTGGTGGAGCTGCCCTTCGATGTGGTGCGCATCGCCATCCCGCTGCTCATCTACTTCGTGGTCATGTTCCTGGTGAGCTTCTGGATGTCCTGGAAGCTGGGGGCCGACTACGGCAAGACCGCCACCCTGAGCTTCACCGCAGCCAGCAACAACTTCGAGCTGGCCATCGCGGTGGCCATCGCCACCTTCGGCATCGACCACGGCGCCGCTTTCGCCGCCGTTATTGGCCCCCTGGTCGAGGTCCCTGTGCTCATCGGGCTGGTGAGCGTGGCGTTCTGGTTGCAGCGGCGCTGGTTCGGGGAGGAGCCGGCCTAGCCGTCGCCCAGGATCAGCTTCAGCTCATCCGCGGTGGTCTCCCCCTGGGTCATGCCCACCAGTTCGTCTGCGGCGTCGAAGAAGAAGATGCCGGGGGCGACCATGAAGGGGCGCAGGTCCTTGAGCGCCTGCACGGCCTCGCGGTGCTCGCTGTTGTCGGCCTGCAGGTGCTCGACGGGGATCTCCCGATCGCCCAGGGCGGCGGTCAGGGCGGCGAGGCCGTCGTCGATGCGCTTGCGGGTGCAGTCGCAGGCTTCTTTTTGGCCGATGAACACCACGCGGGCCACGGCGGCGGCGGGGGCGATCGCGGCGGTGGGTGCGGGGGCCGCGGGCTCGGTTCCACCCGCGTCGCAGGCGGGGGCGAGGATCAGCAGCAGGGCGATGAGGCGGAACGGTGTGGTCATGGAGGCTCCGGAGGCGGTCAGATGAGTTGGTTGATAGCGAACCACAGGCCCAGCAGCACCACGGCGAGGCCAGAGCCGCGCTTCATCCACAGGCCAGCGCGGGCCCACTTGCGGGACTCCAGCATGGCGCGGGCCGCGCCCATGGACGTACCCGCCACGATGATGAGCACCGAGTGGCCCAAGGCGTAGGCCAGCATCAGCGTGCAACCGTAGGCGATGGAGGCGCCCGAGCCTGCCAGGTATGTCAGCAGGACGACGAGCATGGGGGCGGCGCAGGGAGCGGAGACCAGGCCGAAGAGCAGCCCGAGTACCAGCGCGCCCAGCACCCCGCGTAGCCGTGGGGGCGCGGACATGAGCACGGGGATCTCGAAGCGCAGTACCCCCATCAGCTGCAGCCCCATCACCAGGCAGACGGCGGCCACCGCCCAGTGGAAGGCAGCGGGGATGTCGCCGTACATGCGACCGGCCAGCGCAGCCAGCAGGCCCATGGTGACGAACGAGGCCGCCAGGCCCCCCACGAACACCAGCGAGTAGCCAAAGGCCCGCAGGGTGCCCAGCTTGCGCTCGCTGCTACCGCCCACGAAGCTCATCATCAGCGGGATCAGGGTGAGCACGCAGGGGGCGCAGGCGCTGGCCAGCCCCCCCACGAAGACCGCCAGCACCGCCATCCAGGGCTGGCTGTGGATCAGCTCGCCCGCGTTGGCGATCAGCTCGGTGAGCATGGGGTGCGCCTAGGCCCCGCGCTTCGAGGCGGCGGTGGTGAGCCAGGTGGTCATCTTGGACATGGAGGGCAGCCTGCCGCTGGACTTGACCTCTTCGTCGATGACCAGTGCCGGGGTGAGCATCACCCCGTAGCCGACGATGTCGTCCAGCTCGGAGACCTTCTGCAGATCGGCGGGCACGCCGCACTGGGCGATGGCGCGCTCGACCTCGCTGTAGAGCTTGTCGCACTTGGTGCAGCCACTGCCGAGGACCTTGACGGAGACCATGTTCATCCTCCTGATGGGATGGGGGATAGCGCCGTGTCGAAGGCGGCGCCGTAGATGAGCCCGGCGACGGTGGAGAAGACCACCACCAGGGCGATGAAGACGAGGGTCCGCTTGGTGCCCATCACCGAGCGGATCACCAGCATGTTGGGGAGTGACAGAGCCGGCCCGGCGAGAAGCAGGGCCAGGGCCGGGCCCTTGCCCATGCCCGAGGCCAGCAGGCCGTCGAGGATGGGGACCTCGGTCAGGGTGGCGAAGTACATGAACGCGCCGAGCACCGAGGCGGCCAGGTTGGCGCCGAGGCTGTTGCCGCCCACCAGGCCCGAGACCCAGCCTGGGGGGATGATGCCGCCGCCACCGTGGGGCCCCCCAAGCAGGAAGCCGGCCACGATCACGCCCGCCAGCAGCAAGGGCAGGATCTGCTTGGCGAAGTCCCAGGACGCGTCCACCCAGTCGGTCAGCTCGTCGCGTTCGAACCAGGCCCACAGGCTGCCCGCGAGCAATAGCCCGAAGACCCCTGCGATGACGAAGCGGGCGGCGAAGATGCCGGCCCAGATCCCGGTGGCGCCAGGAGCCGGACGACCCCAGTTGGCGAAGACCAGGATGCCCAGCAGGGCGACGAAGTACAGCCCGTCCTGCCACGGCCGGCGCTCGCTGTCGCTGGGTGGGATGGCGATGGCCCCGGCGCTGCGCTCCGCCTCGGAGCGGCGGAAGATGAGCGACATGGACAAGCCGATGAACACCGCGAAGATCACGGCCCCCACGGCCCTGGCGATACCCAGCTCCGGCCCCAGCACCCGAGCTGTGAGGATGATGGCAAGCACGTTGATTGCGGGCCCTGAGTACAGAAAGGCAGTAGCGGGCCCGAGCCCGGCGCCCCGCTTGTGGATGCTGGCGAACAGGGGCAGCACCGTGCAGGAGCAGACCGCCAGGATGGTGCCCGACGCCGCGGCCACGGGGTAGGCGATGAAGCGAGGCGCCTGGGGCCCCAGGTAGCGCATGACCGCGCCCTGGCTGGCGAAGATGCTGATGGCGCCGGCGATGAAGAAGGCGGGGATCAGGCACAACAGCACGTGCTCGCGGGCGTACCAGCGGGTCAGCTCCAGGGACTCGTGCACCGCCGCGGTGAAGCGCTCGCTGTCCACCGGCAGGAACCAGCAGGCCGCGAAGACGGCCACGAACAGCAGCAGGCGGGTGCGGTCGCGCATCTCAGCCTTCGAGCACCCGGGCGGTGCAGTCGAAGAAGGCGAGCACGCAGGGGGTGAGCAGGCGGTAGTACACGCGGTTGCCGTCGCGGCGGTCGTCGACGATGCCGTGCTGCCGCAGCACCGCGAGGTGCTTGGACACCGTGGACTGGTCCAAGCCCACCAGCGCCGTGAGGCCCCCCACGGTGCACTCACCTGTGGCCAGGCGGTCGATCATCTGCAGCCGGGCGGGGTTGGCCAGGGCGCGGAGCACTCGGGCCTGGCGGCGGTAGAACTCGGGCTCCCTGGGTTCGGGGGCGCTGCAGGCGCAGGGGGTGGTGGGGAGTGGATCCATGGGCTCTCCGGACGCGGCCAATATGGCAACTTGGCCATAAAGGCAAGTGGTCGGGTCGCTGAACTGACGTCGGTCAGGGCGCGGTCCCCCGCGGGTTAGGTCGTCGCAGGAGGAACCGTGCGCACAGGTCGCATCGCACCGTCGCTGCTCGTCGTCATGGCCCTGGCCGCTGGCTGCTCGGGCGCGCCGGTGGACCCTGCTCCGACCCCGGCCGAGCCGGTCCCCGCGTCCGAGGTCGCCACCCCCAAGGCTCCAGTGCTCCCTGGGCCCGCGGACACTCTGGCCACAGCCGAGGCCGTCGGCCGGCAGCCGCGGCTGGTGCGCAGCTGGGCTGCGGGCGAGGTGAGCGCCCTGTACCTGGGCAGACAAGGCGGCCAGGCCCTGGTGGGCAGCCGGGACGGGCAGGTCACCCGCTGGATGTTGCCCGAGGCCATGCTCGAGCAGCGCTGGGACGGCCCGCCCGAGGGGGGCGAGGGCCCGACGGTGGCGGTGGGGCTGTGGTGGAGCCACGTGTGGGCCATCTGGGAGATCGGAGGCGAGCTGGTGCTGGCGGATCTGAACGATGGGCGCATCGCCGATCGGGTGGCGGCACCCCAACCTGGCATCGTGGCGTCGGAGTTCCCCAGGGACGACGAGCGCCTGTTCCTGGCCCTGGGCGATGGCAGCGTCGTCAGCTGGAAGCCGCCCTCTGGGGCCTTGGAGTCCGTGGAGACACCGCTGCCCGTCCTCGATCCAATGGTCGAGGATGTTCGCTGGGAGAGCGCCGGTCTTTCGGGCTCCACCGCCCTGGGCACCCGGGCCAACCAGGCCGTGACGGTCCGCGAGCTGCGGGCCGAGCCCGCGCTGCTGTCGGCTGACGGGCTTGTGCTGCTGGGGGTGCAGGACGGCCGGCTGTCCGTGTGGTCGCTCGAGGGGACGAGAGCCCTCGAAGACTGGGGCGCTGCCGGGCCGGTGCAGCGGCTGGCATTCTCACCCCATGGATTGATGGTGGCTGTGGACCACGATGAGGCTGGCCTCGAGCTGCGCGACGCCGCTACTGGGCTGGTGCTGGCGCCAGTGGTGGAGCCGGCTCTGCTCGGTGACTGGAGTCCCTTCCGGGAGAGCACCGAGCCTTCGGCCTTCGACGGCCTGCCCGGCGTGGCCGCCGTGGCGCGCTCCCCCGACGGGCGCTGGCTGGTCACGGCCGACGAGGCTGGGGCACTGCGTCGCTGGGACCTCGACGCCGTGCGCCAGGGCAGGATGCTCGACACCCGGTTGGACCGCATGCTGCGCCAGGCGCCCTACGCCTCGGACACCCTGCTCGCTCGGGCCGAGGTGGCGGCTCTGGCCGGCCAGTGGAGCCGCGTGGCCGATCTGCTGGCCCTGGCGGAGCGGCAGGGTGCCACGGTGCATCCGGCCCGCCAGCTGCGGGCCCTGTGCCTGGCCGGGAGGCTGGGGGGTGCCCGCGAGGTGCTGGGCCTGCTGCCGCCGGTTTTTCGCGAAGATCCCGCCGTGCGGGCCTGGGAGGGTTGGCTCGAAGCCCAGGAGGGCTAGACCTGGTCGAACATCAGGAAGACCACGCCGTCGCGGAGGTAGGAGGACAAGCGCATGTGAGTGCGGCCCTTGGCGGTGTCCACGTACGCGGGCACGTCGGTCTGTGCCTGTTCGGTCTCGATGGTGCGGCCCACCAGCCCGCGCACGGTGCAGCCTGTGCAGTGCACGGTCTGCCCGCAGCCCTCGGGCAGCTTGGCGTAGACGCACTCCATGAGATCCCCGCCGAGCATCCCCGCAGCGGCTCGATCCTCGATGCCCTGTTGCTCGGCCATGGCCTCGTTGATGGCGACCACGTAGCCTTCGTGATCCACCGCAACCACCGGACTGTCGAAGCGGTCCAGGAACCTCCCGGTGCTGTGTTTGGTCTCCTGCTCGATCAGGTGGTCAAAGCACGGTTGGCACATGCCGTGGCTGACCGTGGGATCATGCAAGGGCTCTTTGTCCACGATGTGGGCTTGGCAGTAGGAGCAGATGACTCGCATGCTCACCTGTTCGAGCTTGGAGGGGGGGGCATATGATGCATTGAACGCAGTTTGTGTAGCGGACGGTATCAGGAAACTCTCATTGGGGTGGACTTCAGTAGATTTCAGTTGATACTGAAGGGCGTGAAATGAGCTCCCTCGCCGCCCACATCCCGACTGTCAGCTCCCTGCCCTGGGTGCAGGATCCCCTGGTTGTCGTTTTGCGTCGACGGGTGGCGGATCGCCTGGTGACCCTGGCCGGGGGCGACCTGGCCACCCGGGCCGTGGTGGAGCTGTTGGCGGCGGGTGGGAAGCGCCTGCGCCCGCTGCTCGTCTATCTGGGCGGGCAGGTGGCGGGCGTAGCGCCCAGTCAGCTGGACTGGCTGGCCGAGGCGGCGGAGTTGGTGCACGTAGCCAGCCTGTTGCACGATGATCTGATTGACGGCGCCGAGACTCGGCGGGGCCGGCCGGCCGCGTGGAAGACTATCGGCCCCAAGGCGGCAGTGCTGGGGGGCGACCTGGCCCACGTGCTGGCCTTGCAGCGAGTCAGCTTGGCTCCGGACCCCATCCTTGCGCACTTCCTGGCGAGCATCGAGGCCATGGTGCGCTCCCAGGCCCTCGAGGTCGAGCTGGAGGGCAGCCTCGAGGGCGGCGAGCCTGCCTGGCGGGCGGTGGCGTTCGGCAAGACCGCAGCCCTGTGCGGCTGGTGCGCCGAAGCGGGGGCGCTGGCTGGTGGCCAGCCCGATGTGGCGGCGCGGCTGTGCGCCTTTGGGCACGGACTGGGCCTGGCCTTCCAGGCGGTGGACGATCTGCTCGACCTTGTGCCCGGGATGGAACCCGGGAAGCGGGCCTTTGCTGATCTCCGGGCTCGCGTGCCCTCGCTGCCCATCCGCCTGGCTTCGGACGCCGACCCGAACCTGGCCGAAGAGATCCGGATGCTGTGGAGTTTGGGCGGGGAGCCGAGCCATGAGCTGGCTGCCGCGGTGCGCCGGCTGGGGGCGCCCCCCACCGCGCAGTGGGTGGAGGGTGAGCTGGGCCTCGCTCGGGAAGCGCTGCTCGGCCTGCCTGGGAGTCCCGCCCGGTCCATCCTCTTCGCCATGCTCGACACCCTCTCTCAGCGCGCGGCCGCCTGCTTCGCTGCCCCCATGCCCCCGGAGTCCCCATGAGCACCGCTGTGATTCACCTCGATCCTGTGGGGCGCATCCGCTCCCTGGACCCCGCCGCCGAGGCTCTGCTGGGTCTGCACGCCGACGACGTAGTGGCCAAGGAGCGTGTGGCGATGCTGGTGCCCGGACGCGTGGCGCTCGAGCAGCTGCCGGGCTGGCTGGCCACGGCGGCGAAGGACGGGACCTGGGAGGGCGACGCCCTGCTGCGCCACCGCGATGGGCACCCGCTGCCCTGTCACCTGCGCATCACCGCCACCGTGGAGGAGGGCCGCCCTACCGGCTTCGTCCAGGAAGCCTCGCTGCTCGATGGCGTGGATCCCGCCAGCCTGACCCCGCCTCTGACTCCGGCAGCGCGCATGCAGCGCGTGGCGGCCATCGTGCGGCTGCCCTTCGTGACCGCCTCGGTGCTGCCGGTGATGCTGGGACTGGCGGTGACCGGCTGGGCCGGCGCGGCCTTCTCCTGGTTGGCAGCAGTGCTGGTGGTGCTGTCGGTGCTGCTGCTGCACCTGGGCTCCAACACCATCAACGACTGGTTCGATTGGCGCAGCGGCACCGATGCGGCCAACCACGACTACGTGGCGCCCTTCAGCGGCGGCAGCCGCTCCATCCCTATGGGTCTCATCAGCGAGAAGGGACTGCTCGTGTTGAGCCTGGGGCTGTTCGCTGCGGGGCTCGCCGCAGGCCTCGGCGTGCTGATCGTGGGTTCTCCCTGGCTGCTGGCGGTGGGCCTGGCAGGGGCTGCCCTGGGCTTCTTCTACAGCGTCGGGCCCGTGCGCCTGGTGGCCCGCCGGGGCCTGGGGGAGCTGGCCATCTTCCTGGCCTTCGGCCCCCTGCTCACCGTGGCTGGCTTCGCGGCGGGCGGGGCCCCTATCTCCTGGTCGGCGGCCCTGG
>CAZHIK010000434.1:0-7690 GCA_964532635.1 uncultured Enterobacterales bacterium | reverse complement strand
GCCCGCGTCGACGAGACTGCCAGGTTCCTCCGGCTCGTCCAAGGCGCCGAAGGTGGCGCCCGCATCCAGGCGCCCATCGGCCACGGCCTGGACCACCGCACCGTGGGAGCCAAGGAAGCGAGGGGGCCCCGCGATGGTGATCCCCAGCACCGACAGCTCCGCGGCGGGCAGCAGGTAGCCAGAGGCCGAGCGGCGGTGCACGAAGCCCACCGTACGTCCAGCGAGGTCGCGGGGTAGCTCGATGGACGAGTCGTCGCGGACGAAGACCAGCCCATGATACTGCTGGCGGCCCGCCCGCGACGCCTGGAGCATGCACTCCACCCCCGCGTGCTCGGCCAGCAGCCAGCCCTCGACCGGGGGCAGCCAGCCGAAGTCCAGGCGCCCGTCGGCCAGGCCGTCGGCCAGCTGGCTGTAGCTCTGGTGTACTCGTGGCTCCACGGGGGCCTGGAGCAAGCGCTCGAGGTGAAGTGCCAACCGCCGTGCAGCGCCGTGGCTGGACGCCGAGGACACCAGGGGGACGCCGAAGGTGATCAAGGGGGCCATCGCCGACTCCTCACTCGATGCAACAGCATAGCGGTCAGCTCCCGGCCTTGCACGCCACCTGGGGTACGCCCACCCCGGTGTCCCCACCCCGATCGGGGTGGCCGCACCCCAGCCGATCACGGTGCAAGCTCCCAGACCGGCGAGAAACCCGTGGCACGGCCCTTGCGAAACATCCTCGGGAGTGCTGTTCGCCAGGGCCAGGCGCGAGCGCTCCAGGAGGTCGGGACCATGAACGAACAGCGCACCGTGCTCACCATCCGTCGCGAGGGCGCCCAGGACACGCAGGTGGCCCTGCCACTGGGCAAGCTCCGCATCGGCCGCGCCGAGAACAACGAACTGCTGCTCCCGGCCCTGGCGGTCTCGCGCCGGCACGCCCGGCTCGAGGTGACCCCCACAGGTGTACGCCTGGTGGACACCGGCAGCGGCAACGGCACCTGGATGCACGGCGCGCGCATCCTCGAACACGAGATCCTGGACGGCGACATCGTCCACATCGGGCCCTTCGAGCTCCACTTCTCGGTCCCCGAGCCCCGCATGGTCACCGAGCCCCTGCCCGTTCCGGTGATGCCTCTGGCCCCGCTCGCCGCTCAGCCGCCCGCCGTGTCCGCACCGCCTCCGGCCGCTGGGGCCTTCGGCCGGACCGAAATGGAGGTGATGCCCCCCGCGCCCGCCAGGCCGGGTCGAGGGCGCCGGCTGCTGGCCATCGCAGGCGCTCTGGCCGTGGCAGCCCTGGCCCTGCTGGTGGTGGGCATCGCCCTGCGGGGCGCCACCCCCGAGGACGACCACACCCCACCCACCGTCCCCGAGGACCCAGAGGTCGTCCGGCTGCTGCAGGAGGGCAACGGATACTTCGCCCAGCGCGACTACATCGAGGCCATCCGTCGCTACACCGCCGTCCAGCAGCGCCACCCCGCCAACGCCACCGCCACCAAGATGGGCTACCACGCCTGCGAGTTCATGGTGGCCCAGGCCCTGTACGACACCATCGTGCAGCGGGCGGCCGGCGACAGCGAGCGCAGCCAGGCCCGGGAGGAGGCCCTGGCTTCGGCCGAGCGGGTCCTCGCCGGCGGTCGGGGTGTCAACGCCGCCATCGGGAGCATCGAGGCCTCCCTGCAGCTCCACCCCGGGGACACGGGGCTGCTCGAGGCCAGGGGCAAGCTCGAGGCCGAGGGGCGCCGCCGCGTGCGCCGCGGCCACGCCAACCAGCGCGAGAAGCACCTCGAGCAGGTCACCGGCCTGTACGAGCAGGCCGTCGACACCCTGCGGAACGGCGACGACCTGCGGGCCTACGGCCAGCTGGAGCAGGTGCTGGCAGCGGACCCCGACAAGCTCACCGAGCTGTACTGGAGAGCCGAGGAGACCATGCGGAGCATCGAGTCCGAGCGGGCCCGACAGGGCTCGGCCTCGTTCCGCGCCGCGGTCTCAGCCAAGCGAGGCGGCGACTTCCTGACCGCCCGGGACCAGCTGCGGGAGACCCTGCGGGTCAATCCCTTCCACAGCTCGGCAGAGCGCCACCTCCACGAGGTCCAGGCCAAGCTGGACGGTCAGGCGCTGAGGCTGTGGTCCGAGGCCGAGGTCTACGAGCAGACCAACCAGGTCGAGATGGCCGCCGGACGCTACCACCAGGTGATCGAGCACTGCGCCTCGGCGAGCAGTCCTCTCGCCCGCAAGGCCCAGGCCCGCCTTGACGCCCTGGTCCGGTAGGGCGAGCCCAGGCTCACCCCGCGAAGTGATCCCAGCCGGCGGGCTCGACCGGGGTGATGCCGTCGGCCCCGAACAGGCGCAGGCCCGGCTCGGGCTCGATCCATGCGAAGGGGATCAGCTCGATGCCGAGCTCGTGCCGGGCCCCGACCACGATCTCCTCCTGCTGGTCGGCAGGTGCCGTGAAGAGCAGCACGTAGTCCTCGCCCCCCGACAGCGCGAAGCGCCAGGGCTGCTCGCAGCAGCCCGCCACACCGGCGGCCACCAGCGCTCGCTCCACCGGCAGGGCTTCGCCCGCCACCAGCGCGCCCACACCGCTGGCGCGACAGATGTGGCCCAGGTCCTGCAACACGCCATCGCTCACATCCATCATGGCGCTGGCGAAGCCCCGCTGCGCCAACCAGGCTCCAAGCTCCACCTGGGGTGCGGGCTCGAGGTGAGCTTGCAGCAGCCGCTCCAGGTGAACGGGGGCCAAGCGCTCGGCGCGATCCCGGCCCTCGCCCAGCAGCCACAGCCCCGCGGCGCTCGAGCCCACGTGTCCACCCAGGAACGCGACGTGGCCCGGCTGCGCCCCCGACCGAAGCACCACCCGATCCCGAGCGGCTGTGCCCAGCAGGGTCAGGCAGAGCACCGCATCGCGGGGCGCGCGCGAGGTGTCACCGCCCAGCAGGTCCACACCGTAGCGCCTAGCGCAGGCCATCATGCCGTCGCGCAGGGCCTGGAGGTAGGCCACGTCGACGCCGGGAGTGAGCCCCGCCGCGGCGAAGGCGGCCCTGGGCGTGCCCCCCATGGCCGCGATGTCGCTGATGTTGACCGCCATGGCCTTCCAGCCCAGCTGCCAGGGGCTGATGGTGTCCCCGAGGAAGTGCACGCCCTCGACCAGCAGGTCGGTGGTGACCAGCAGGCTGCGCTCACCATCGAGGTCGATCACGGCGCAGTCGTCGCCGATGCCCTGCTGCACCCAGGCGTGCCGATGGCCGGCGCCTCGGAACAGGTCGATGATCTCGAACTCACTGGGGGTAGGCTTGCGCATGGAGGCTCCTGCTGGGCGTCGGCATCGCCAACGCAGCTATCAGCTATACGCTGCCAGCCGTCAGCGGGCCGGTCGTGCTGCAGTTGACAAGCGAGGGCCGCCGAGCCACCCTGCGCCAATGCCAGCCCTGCTGACCACACTGGACCGCCTGATCGACAAGGTCCCCGTCTCGCCCCGCTTCTTCCGCTTCTGCGTGGTGGGCACCAGCGGGGCAGTGGTGAGCTTCGTGGCGTTGTGGGCGCTGAACTGGCTCTTCCCCGCCTCCTGGGGCGCTTGGGAGCACCGGGCCGCCATCGCCGGCTCCATCGCCATCGCCATCTTCACCAACTTCCTGCTGAACTACCACTGGACCTGGGGCGACACGGAACGGGCCACGAGCGCTGGAAACTGGCTGGCCAAGCTGGCTCGCTTCTACCTGGTCTCGGCCGTCGCAGCGTCGATCCAGTGGGCCGTGGCGGTGCTGCTGTACGAGAAGACCGGCCTGAACGCCGTGTTGCTGGAGCAGCTCACCACCCGCCTGGGCACCACCCCGTTGGTCAACGATCCGGGCCTGTACGTGGCGCAGGCCCTGGGTATCGCCACCGCGATGTTCATCAACTACTTCGCGAACCACCTATGGACCTTCAGGACCAAGTCCTCGTGACATGAGCGGGGCTACCCGCTCCTCATGGCCGAACGCTGCCATGAAGGAGCGCCCATGCCCCGCGCCACGGCCCCCATCGTCCTCGCCACCCTCTGGATCGCCACATGGGGCGTTGCCCTCCTCGCCGCCACCCGAGCGTACGGCGCGCCGCCGGCCTCCAGCCAGCTGGTCATGCCTCGGCCCAAGGCCTGCATCGACGGAGCCGCCTGGGCTGCCCTGGCGGACGACACGGGCTTCTACGCCCCCGAGGGGTTGAGCCAGGAGGACATCGCCACAGCCATGGCCGCCTTCCTGCCCACCCTGGAGCGCTGCGTGCCGGCAGGCAGGGAGCTGAGCGCACAGCTCACCGTGCACATGGAGGTGTCCTGCAGTGGCCGGGTCGAGCGGGTGAGCACCGTGGACGACGGCGGGCTCTCGCCTGCCCTGGTCTCCTGCATGCAGGACACCCTGCGCTACGCCGAGCTCCCCGCCCACGACGCCCAGGAGGGCTTCGGCTTCGACTACCGCCTGCGCCTGATGTTCCTGGCGCCGCCCAAGGGACGCTAGATCTCGTCGTCCTCGTCGTCCCCGAGGTGCTTCTTGCGGTTGCGGACCGCGGAGACGATCCCGGCGACCATCAGGGTCGTGCCTCCACCCAGGCCCATCAGGAAGGACAGCAGGCCCAGGAACATACCGACCATCAGGGCAATGCTGAGGGTCTGAGCGGTGGTGGCGGCCGCGAGCGCATCGGCGCTCTCGGCACCAGCCATGCCACCCAGGGAGGTGAGCTGGCCGGCCAGCCAGATGGCCAGGGCCCAGCCCAGCAGGGCGATCAGGGCGGAGAGGACGCCGGAGCCCCAGCCGATGGCTTTGATGAGCCAGGTGGCCCTGTCGCGGGAGCGGGCCAGGGCGATGCCGTTGATGGGGGCCAAGGCCACCACGCCGATCAGCGCCAGGGTCGTGGGATGCCAGCCGATGTCCACGCCAGCCTGGATGAGCTCGAGCTTCATCTCGGCCGAGGCCACGGCCACCGCTTCGAACGCCAACTGCCAGCCCTTCATGGTGCCCATCAGCCCCAGGCCCATGAGCACGCCCACCAGGTTGAAGCCTGCACCTGGGAAGTCGGCGTGACGCGCGACGATCGCCCGAACCAAGGTGAGGAAGCCGCCACAGAGCAGCAGGGCGAACACGGCCCAGGTGAAGGGACCACCATCCAGCATGAAGGCGACCATCGGTCCTCCGTATCGTTCCAAAGTGTGAGGAGGACGCACCCTAGCACGAAACCGGTGGTTTCGCCGGGGTCAGGGGGGGGTCAGTCCAAATGGACAGACCCTACCGCCGGGGCCACACTGTCCCCTGGAGGAACACCATGCATCGCTTCGCCCTGCTCATCGCCGGCACCATCACCCTGGCCGCCGAGACCTGCACGCCCACCGGCGACCTCGAGCCCAAGGGCGAGACCGGCGACAGCACCGCTACGGGCGACACCCACGGCATGGGCCCCTGCGAGTCCGGCCTGTGCGACGCTACCGTCACCGACGCCCGCGCCGAGTGCGCCAGCGACACCACCGCGGCCCCGGAGCCCATCGAAGTAGTCGCCAGCGGCCCGGGCACCGTGAGCATCCACCACCACCGCGTCCAGCAGGGCTGCTGCCCCGAGCTGGCCGTCGCCGCCATCCAGGATCTGCGCCACGACCGCATCGAGGTCAGCTACGACCTGTACGACGACTTCTGCGACTGCATCTGCGATCTGGACCTGCACTACACGCTGTCCGATCTCTACTCCGGCACCTTCGACCTCGAGGCGGCCGGGGACACCCAGAGCGTCACGGTGGAGTAGCGGCGATCAGGCCGCCTTTTTCGTGGGATCGAGATCCGCGCCACGGGTGAGCCAGCCACGGAAGATCCAGGCGACCACCGGGCCCGCGATGGCCCAGATGAACAGGATCATCCACATGGCCTCGGGGCTCTCCCAGAAGGACAGCTCGCCCGCCGCGATGCGCTCGCCGACGCCTTCGGGGCACCACTTGAGCAGCATGTGGCCCGATGCCAGCCCCACCACCGTCTTGGCGAGGAACCAGGGCAGCATGGACATGCCCAGGTACGAGCCCTCCATGCCCTTGGGGGCGATGGCGGCACTGTACTCGTTGAGCTTGGGGCTCCAGAGGATCTCGCCGACGGACAGCACGATCAGCATCGCCACCGACATGTTGAAGTAGCCCGAGGCCATGTCCGAGCCGAACCAGCCGTAGGGCAGCATCAGCACCAGCAGCGACATGCTGCTGATCACCGCCCCGAAGATCAGAAGCTTGAACACGTTGAACCGCCCCACGATGGGGATGGTCAGCACGATGCCTATGACGATGCAGATGGGGTTGACCGCCTGCAGCAGGCCCATCTGGACGTCGGGCCCGATCACGCGGAGCCAGTACTTGGGCAGCAGCAAGTACATGTAGGGGAACACCGCCCGCACACCGAGCACCACCACCATGAGCACCAGCAGCTGGTGGAAGGCCTTCTGCTTCATCACCACCATCAGGATCTGGATCGCGCTCATCTTCTCCGCGTCGGGTTCGTCCCCCTTCTCCTTCTGGGCGAGCGCGCCCTCTTCCTTCTGTTCCTCTTCGTCCTCACCGACCGCCTGCTCCAGGTTGTGCAGCAGCGCCACCGCCGTCAGCAGGCTCAAGACGCCGCAGCAGGCCGCTACGACGAAGATGAAGCTGTTGTCCAGCTCGAGGGTCAGCCGCACCCCGTCGATGACGAGGTAGCCGGCCGCCACACCGCCCAGGTTCATGATCAGGTACCAGAAGCTGAAGCTGGCCGATCGGCTGCGCTTCGTGCTGAAGCGTTGGTTGGCGGACTGGAAGACCGTGATGGTCATCGCCAGCCCTGGCGCGGTGAGGATGAAGAACGCCGCCGCGATCCAGGCCCGCCCGGGCACGCCCTCCGCGAGCCCGAAGACCGCGACGCCCACGCGCGAGACGGTCTGCAACCCGATGGCCAGCAGGATGGACTTCTTGATGCCCAGGGAGTCGGTGACGGCGCCGCTGACCAGCAGGGTCAGGGTGACCAGCACGGTCATGATCGTGACCACGTAGCCGGCGTTGACGTTGTTCAGTCCCGCGGTGTCCGTGAAGAACACGACGCCGATGCCGATGAAGGCGAAGTAGGCGCAGGAGTCCAGGAAGTTGATGATCTGGATCGCCCAGTACTCGCGGGGGTTGTCCTTGAGGACCCCGAAGTCCTGGAAGTACTGGAGCATCATGTCGAGGGCGCCCTTGGGGGCCTGGGCGGGTGCAGCTTGGGCCACGGTTCACTCCACGGAGGGGACGTCTACGAGGTGCCGCGCACGGATAGCCTGTCAACGCGGGTCCCGACGTTCTACCACAGCCCGGTGCGTCGGGTGCGCCCCTGGGGGTAGCGAGGTTCGCCGCTATGAGCACTACATGAGCCCCGAGAGCATCGAGCCCACCGCGCGCAGGGTCTGCTGCTGCTCGCTGGAGCCGGGAAGGTCCACCAAGTCCAGACAGGCGCACGCTTCGCTGGCGCTGGCGTAGGCGATCTCGAAATGGTGTCGGCGAGCCTGGCCCGTCCGGCCGCGAGCCTCGGCAATATTGAGGACCACCGAGCCGGCGGCGCGCTGGGCCTGGTCCTTCAACCAGCTCATCCCGCGGGGAAAACGAGTCGCGGTGACCCAGCGGCTGACGGATACAGCCTGCTGGTAGGCGCGAAGGGATTCGTGAGGGAAGTAGGAAGTCTGTTGCATCGTGGCCTCCGAGGAGCGCAGGGTT
>CAZHIK010000433.1:0-7711 GCA_964532635.1 uncultured Enterobacterales bacterium | reverse complement strand
CACTCGACCCGCGCGGTGGACAGGGTGAGCTGACCATCGTCTTCGCCCTCGGGGGCGGCCGGAGTCCAGGAGAAGCTCATCAGTACGGTCATCGACTCGGTGGGCTGGGCGACCACGGCAGACTTGGGGGCCGCCTTGGCCTCGGCGGCTTCTTCGCCGTCAGCGGCTTCTTCACCCTCGGCAGCCTCTTCGCCCTCGGCGCCTTCTTCGCCCTCGGCGGGCTCGGCGGGAGCGGCGGCCTCAGCGGGAGCAGGGGCCGGGTTGTGGCTCAGCTCCATGCCCTGGAACTTGGGATCGGCGCCTTCGGGATCCAGGTAGGTGACCACGGCAATGGCGTGCTCCTGGGCCACGTCACCCTCGAAGCAGTAGTT
The DNA here is from genome assembly GCA_964532635.1 of uncultured Enterobacterales bacterium. Taxonomy (GTDB): domain Bacteria; phylum Myxococcota_A; class UBA796; order UBA796; family JAFGLY01; genus CALDOK01. The sequence goes on along the minus strand of CAZHIK010000433.1, from coordinate 7,340 downwards.
GATCGCCTCGGTGGCGCGCTCCTGCCAGGGGCGGACGTAGGCGGCCGCTGCGCGAGCGGCAGCGTTGTCTTCGGCGACCTTGGGGCGCCAGTGCAGCCAGTAGAAGGCGAGCAGGCCGCCAGCGACAGCAAGGAAGAACAGGATGATCCAGTGGTTGGCGGTGGCCTTGGCTGGCGACTTGTCCTTGGGATCGTCGGGGGGAGGTGGGGGTGGCTTGGGCATCCCGAAGGTCTGGACCTTGGGGCTGCCGGGCTTGCTCTGGTCGCTACCGGTGGACATGGCTCCTCCTGCAGGGTTGCTCGCGGGCGATTCTATCGGACCGGCTGCGGAACGCCACCCCTGGGCCGAGAACGGCGTGGGCCGAACAGTGCCAGGGCTCCGAGCAGCAGGGGCAAGGCGCGGGGACGGGCGGGGTTGGTGGCGCAGCCTCCGCGATAGTAGTCGAGCTGGCAGGAGTCGGGCGTACCGTCGCTGTCTTCATCGACCTCGACGTCCACCACCGTGACGTCCAGCGGGCCGGCGCTGGTGGATTCGATCCAGGTGAAGGTGTCGATGAAGGTGAAGTCGCCCTTGCCCTCCTCGCTGTAGTCGCCCCAGGCGTGGGCGGTCTCGTTGGCTCGCGCGGTCTCATCATAGCTGCCTGGGTCGAGGCCCCACTCGCCGGAGCTCACCGCGGAGATCACGTCGTTGGGCATGGTGACAGCGGCCTCCTGGATGGCCCAGTCGTTCCAGAACATGGTGCGCGAGGCTCGTCCGCCGTCGGCCATGAGCTCGAAGGTGCGCACCCCCGGGAAAGCGGTCTCGATGTCATCGGCCACGAAGTGCACCTCGCCGGTGTTCACCGTGATCATGCAGGCGTAGGTGCCAGGGGGCATGGGCTCCCCGAGGTTGTCACGGCCGAACCAGCGCACGGTGTTGTTGCCGGGCCTGGCTTCGCCGGTGCGGGCGACATCGATGTTGGAGCTGGTGTCGTAGACGCCGTTGCCGTCGACGTCACAGACGATGTGCCAGGTGCCGCCGACGCTGGTCTCGAAGCGGAACGTGGCGCCGGCGTAGCCGGGGGCCACGCCGTTGCAGGACGAGTCGTCGTGGGTGACACGCGCGTCCCAGACCTCGGGGACCGCACAGCTGTGGTCCGCCACCTCGGGTGGCTGGAGGTAGAGCCTGAAGCCAGGCGAGACCTTCTGACGATACTGGTGGACCGAGCGGCCAGCGTCGCGGCCTTCCACCCCGGTGGCGTTGGCAACGAGCCGCCACTCGCGGCCCGCCAGGCCGTTGGCGTCCAGCTCGATCACCGCGGCGTGGTTGCCCTCGTCGGACTCGACCAGCGCGTAGAAGCTCTGGTCCAGAGCGCTGTCTTCGTCCCAGATGTCGGTGTCGAAGTCCCAGGCGTCGCTCGACAGCCGGCCTGCGCTTCGGGGGGCTCCGTAGACCGTGATGTCCCAGAAGCCCGACTGAATCATCCCGATGTCGATGTGGTAGGTGCCCGCCACCGTCGGCTCGATGGTGGTCTCCGTGGCGAAGCTGCCCAGCTCCACACCGTCGGGGTCGGTGACGACGATGTCGCCCAGGCCCCGGTAGGCGATGCGCTCGGTGGTGGGATCGAGCACGTCGACGTACAGCTCGGTGGCCGGGGTGATGGGCTGGTCGCCCAGCTGGTCCCAGCCCTCGGCGTGGGCCGTGAGGGGCAGCGCCAGCCACGGAAGCAGCAGGGGGAGGGTGCGGATCATGGCGTGCCTCCAGTCTGCGGTGGAACGACGGCGCGTCGCTCGAGGATGTTGAACTCCACCCGCCGGTTCTGGGCTCGTCCGTCGGCGGTGGCGTTGTCGGCGACGGGGGCGCTCTCACCGTAGCCTTCGGCCACCAGCCGCTCCACGACAACGCCCTGGGCAACGAGGAAGTCCACCACCGCCTGCGCCCTGGCCAGGGAGAGCTCGAGGTTGCTGCTGTCGGAGCCTTGATCATCCGTGTGGCCGCCGACCTCGAGGCGGGCCACCTCGGGGTTGGCCAGCAGCACGTTGGCCACCTCCTCGAGCAGGCTGTGGGACTCGCGCTTGATGACGGCCAACCCCGTCTCGAAGAAGACCCTGTCCATGATGACGATGCGCCCTGCCTCGAGCTTGGTGCGGGCCGGCTCGAGCACCACGGTGAGCTGCTGCCGCTGGTCCTTCGCCACGCTCACCGTCTCGCGCTGGGGGGCGAAGTAGGGGGCGCTGAAGGCCATGGGGTGCTCGCCCACGCCCACGATCAGGCTGCCTTTGCCCTCCTCGTCGAGTTCCAACCAGGGCTCGTAGGGCCCGCAGGGGTCCTTCTCCGCCAGGAAGCGCACCGTGGCGCGCTCAACCGGCCGACCCTCGGCGTCGCTGACCCGCACCGTGACGTGGCCCTCGAGCTCGCGCTCCAGGTCCACCAGCAGGTCGATGGGACCTTCGACTGCGGTGACGCTGCCCACGCCCGCGAGGCAGGAGCCCGCGGTGGCCTCGGCCGCCCACTGGGTGCCGGGCATCACACCTTCGGCCACCAGCCGCTCACCTGGGCCGAAGTGGTGCTCGCCGTCGGGGCCCACCAGCACCAGGTTCACGTCGTCCCGGAGCTGGCCGCGGAACCAGGGCTTGGCCACCACCGTGCCCAGCAGGTCCGGGCAGCCGTCGGCGTCGAGGTAGCCGTTGACGGTCTCGGGCTGGTCGGGGCATGGATCGTCCACGTCGGCGACGCCGTCGAGATCCCGATCCGGTGGGGGTGGAGGGGCGTTGCGGCCGAAGCCGCCTCCGACGATGAGCCTGAAGGGGGAGACACCGGCACCCCGGCTGAGGCCGCCTGCAGCACCCACGCTGAGGTGAAGCACATCGCTGACCCGTCGGCGGTAGGAGAGCATGGCCTCGGCACCGAGTTGGGTGCCGCGCTCGTCGCTGGCCTCGAGGGGCAGGGACAGCAGGGTCTCGAGGTGCAGCGCGGCGCGATCGCTCTGGAGCCGGCCTGCCGACAGGCCAGCCAGCAGGGCATCGGTGCCCACCAGGTTGCTCAGCTCGATGGCTGGGTTGAGCTGAAGCCCGAGGTGGCCGGCGAAGGACCACGGCCCGTGGTCGTAGCCAGCTGCCCCCATGAAGCCGCCACTCACGCCGCGCTGGCCCCGGAACAGGGTGTGCTCGCCGGTGGGCAGGTCGAGCCATGGCCGCAGCCCCAGGTCGAGCCCCAGGCGCTCCAGGATCGCGATCTCGGGGGTGGAGAAGCTGGCCCCAAGGCGTAGATCTCCGGGGCCCAGGCCCGTGCTCTCACCTTCGTTGGTCGAGTGGAGATAGAGGGGCATCCCGGCCTCGAGCCGCACCAGCGCCGCCGGGGCCAGGCCCACCCCCATGTTCAGGGCCACCACCCGCCCCAGGGCGGGGCTGGTGCGGGGATCGTCGGGATCCCCGGTGACGTGGGTGAGGGGCGCGTGTGCGTACTCGAGCAGGCCGCCGGCGTACCACGACATGGGGGTGAAGCGCTCGGGGCGCATCACACCCCACGGGTCCTGCAGCTGGCCGTCGTAGCCGATGGGGCTGAAGCCGTGGGCGTCGAAGCCGGCGTCGATCTCGGAGGCGAGGGCCGCGGAGCCGTGGGCCAGCAGCGCCAGGGGGATGGCGCAGGCCAGCGGGAGGATGGAAGGTCTCATGGTCGAACCCGGGCATCCGTTGCCCCCCCCGAGTAGTCCGACCCGGGTGGCCCGTGCAAGCAGACCGTTGGGCTCCTTGCTCCTACTTGGCGACCAGCTGGCTCCGGAGCTCCGTCAGCCGTCGTCGCCGCTCCCAGATGTTCAGGGTCATGGCCACCTCGAGGCGCTCCTCGAGGCTCATTCCCACAAAGCGGGCGCCAGCGACCCAGCGCATACCCTCCGTCCGTAGGGGTCGGCTGTCCTTCACCTCCAGGCCCACGGCCAGCTGCAGGCCGCCTGGGAGGGAGAGTCGTCCGTCGATGCGCTGGCCGGGCTCCACGTGATCGAGGTGGGGCCAGTGGAGGAAGCCGAGCCCGGCCACGGAGATGTCTTCGACCGGGAAGCGGCCGGCCAGGCCACGGCGGCGGCCTCGGGGACGGAACTGGAAGCTGTCGTCGGAGCCCGGACGCATGCGCGGTACCAGCCGACGGGAGTCGAGCACGACCACCCGGGGCGGTCCCAGGCGCCAGCGACCGAGGCGATCGCTGTCACGTACCTCGCCCTCCAGCCAGGCCCAGGAGCCGCAGCGGAGGAAGTCGACCCTCACCGCATCCCCCGCGCAGGGCTGGAGCGGCTTGTGGGCCACGTCTCGGTCCGGTGCGAAGGTCAGGGAGCCGGTGCGCTTGCACAATCCCAGGATGCCGGGCATGGCCAGGTCGCGGTGGGTCAGGATCGCCTGGCCCACGGCCTCCACCAGATAGGCCGCCAGGGCGTGCTGCTCAGGACGACCTCGAGGCTCGTTCCTGACCATGGTTCGTGTGCTCAACGGGAGCATGCGGGACTCCTGGGCGCGCGGATCGGGTCGACATGCCCATCGGTTCGACGGGGCCTGCGCTTCAGGCCTTCGAGCGGTCAGCGCTGTCCCAGGGCCGTCCCCAGCAGCGCCGCTGCTTCGTCGGGGCTCGCGCAGCAGCGGAAGCCCAGGATGCGCTCGCTGTGGCCCTCGGCTCCCTCGGTGCCGAAGTTGCACTGCCCCAGTCCGGAGTTCATGTTCCAGCCGCCACCGCGGATCCAACCTCGGCCATTGGGACCCACGGTCCACTCCCAGAGGTTGCCACTCAGGTCGAAGACCCCTTCGGGCGTGCGGCACTCCGGCTTGGAACCCGAGGGGAGCGCCAGCCCGTCGTTGAGACCGTCGCGGCCGGCGACACCGAAGTTGCAGCGGGCGGGATCGTAGCTGTCGCCGTAGGGCCAGCGGCGCCCCTCGGGACCACTGCAGGCCAGCTCCCACTCGGCCGCGCTGCACAGGTGCAGGCCCCGCTCATCGCAGGCGGTGCGGGCCTGGTCGAAGCTCACGCCCGCGGCGGGGGGCTCGCCGGGTACGCCTGGGTGCTCGAAGCTGTCGATGCAGAAGCCGGGCTGGGCCACCAGCGGGAAGGGGCAGCTCGGCTCCGGTGCCAGGGCCTGGGCGGGTGGGGTGGGAGGCAGGGTGTCCGCATCCCCGCGACAGCAGCGGAAGCCCATCTCCGGGTAGGCGCCTTCGGCTGGAGCAGCAGGGTAGCCCTCGGCCGGGCGGCACCGGCTCTTGAGCTCGTCGACGTACCAGGCCCCACCGCGCACCTCGAACAGCCGCTGACCGGCGCGGCTGCGCCGCTCGGGCAGGTCCAGGTCGCTGGCGGTCCACTCCCAGACCCCGCCCACCGTGTCCACGGCACCCGTGGGGCCAAAGCAGCGCTCGAAGCTGCCGCTGGGGGAGGGCTCGCTGTGGAGCACGTCGCAGTACTCGGGCTCGTAGCGCTCGCCGTAGGGGTAGGGGAGGCGCGCATCGCCTCCGCAGGCCCGCTCCCACTCCCCCACCGTGCACAGCCGCTTGCCCGCCTGATCGCAGCGCAGCTCGGCCTCGCCGTGGTCCACGCTGACCAGGGGCATCGCCCCCTCGCGGTTGGGGTACTCGAAGCGATCGACGTACACCTCTCCGCCGATGAGCACCTCGTTGTGGGGATCGTAGGGCTCCGCCGAGGACAGGGCCCGGCCCTCCTCGAGGCGTCGCAGGCGGTCGTGGTGGATGTCGGGCTCGCCTTCGGAGCGGCAGCAGCGGAAGCCGGCGGAGAACACCGGCTGGGCGGGGTCGAGCCGGAAGTCGGGCTGGCGGGAGTAGCGGCCGCTGCAGTCGGCGTAGTGCTCCCAGGTGTACCAGGCGCCGCCCTCGACCACGCCGTCCATGCCCGCCCAGCTGTCCAGCACCCACTCCTCGGCGTTGCCGAGCATGTCGGCCACGCCCTCGGGGCTGACACAGCCGGGGTTGGCCCCCGCCGCGGTGAGGTAGGGGCTCGGGTCGTTTCGGCTGGTGATGCCGGTGGGCTCGGAGGCGTTGGTGTTGCAGCGCCCGCGCTCGTAGGCGTCTCCGTAGCCGTAGCTCAGCCCCGGTGCGGGGCCGGCACAAGCGCGACGCCACTCAGCGGCGGTGCAGACCCGCTTGTCCGCGGCGGCGCAGTGCTCCCGGGCCTGGTCCAGCCCCACGTAGGCGGTGGGGATCTCTCCGATGGTGTTGGGGTGCTCGTAGCGGTCGATCTCGTAGACCCCGAGCCTGGGATCATCGATGCGCACCATGCCACCGTCGTCGCCGGGCTGCGGAGTGGTGGAGCAGGCCGCGGCCAGCAGCGCCAGGCATCCCCAGCACGCCGTGCGCGAGGGACTAGCCAACCCGCACCGACGGGAACTGGCCGGGATCCGTGTGGGGCAGGAACAGGGCCGCTGTGTACTGGTCCATGTACCCGTGGGCCATGGACAGGTCGAAGTAGGTCATCCGGGCGCTGAGTCTTTCCTGGCGCTTGCGGTACTCGCGGCTGACCACCACCATGTAGGAGCCGATCAGCGAGCTGTTGCCCACAAAGCGGAAGCGGTCCCGGGGGATGTCGGGGATCAGCCCGATGGTCACGGCCTGCTCGAGGTCCAGGAAGCGACCGAAGCCGCCAGCGATGTAGACCTGCTCGAGATCCTCGAAGTCGATGCCCAGCTGCTCCAGCATCAGGGCGCACGCAGAGTAGATGGCGGCTTTGGCCCGCAGGATGTTCTCGATGTCCTGCTCGCTGATGGCGATGTCGTTGCCGGTGGCGGAAGCCTCGGCGGGAACGATGACGTAGTGGGCGCGTTTGCCCTGGACTCTGATCCAGGGGCAGGGGCGATCCCGGTCCAGCCGCCCCGCCGGGTCGAGCCAGCCGCTGCGGAACAGGTTGGCCAGCAGGTCGATCATGCCGGAGCCACAGATGCCCCGGGCCGGAGCATCGCCGATGGTGGTGGGGGAGGGGGCGCCCGTGGCCTCATCCACCTCCACCCCTTCGATGGCGCCGATGCTGGCGCGCATACCGCTGTCGATGCCCCCACCCTCGAAGGCGGGGCCGGCCGAGCAGGCGCAGGACAGCAGGAAGTCGCGGTTGCCCACCACCAGCTCACCGTTGGTGCCGATGTCGATGAGCAGGCACAGAGAGTCGGTCTCGGCGGCGAGATCGGTGCACAGCAGGCCCGCGGTGATGTCGCCCCCGACATAGGAGCCCACGTTGGGGGAGAAGCAGATCCAGGAGTCCGGGTTGATGTCGATCCCCACCTCGGCTGCGGTGAGGTAGGGCATCTCCAGCAGGGTGGGGGTGTAGGGCTCGAGGCGGATGTACTCGGGGTTCAGGCCCAGCAGCAGGTGGGTCATGGTGGTGTT
>CAZHIK010000432.1:0-7718 GCA_964532635.1 uncultured Enterobacterales bacterium | reverse complement strand
GTGGGCCAGGCGGCTTGGGGAGAAGGGCTTGGGCAGGAAGTGGACCTTTTCGAAGGCCACACCCCGGCGCAGTACGTCGTCGTCGGTGTAGCCGCTGGTGAAGACCACCTTCATTCGTGGGTGGCGCTCCAGCAGTCGCTCGGCCAGCTCGCGACCGTTCATGCCCGGCAGGACCACGTCGGTGAGCAGCAGGTCGGGGGGGTGGTCCATCGAGCGGACGAAGGCCAGGGCCTGGTCCGGATCGGCGGCGGTGTCCACGCGGTAGCCCAGCTCTTCGAGCATGGCTTCGGTGGTCTCGAGGACCATGGGATCGTCTTCGACCAGCAGGACTCGCTCGTGGCCCCCCGGGGAGGAGCGCGGCAGGCGGGCCTTGCGCTCGGTCTCGACCTGTTGTGTGCAGCAGTCGAGCAGGATGGTGAAGCAGCTGCCCTCACCGGGGCTGGACTGGACCCGGACCTCGCCGCTGTGCTGCTGCACGATGGTGAAGACCATGGTGAGCCCCAGCCCCGTGCCCTGCCCAACGCCCTTGGTGGTGAAGAAGGGCTCGAAGATGCGCGCGCGGGTGCCGGGGTCCATGCCGATGCCGGTGTCGCGGACCTCGAGGGCCAGCTTCGGCTCGGCGTTGGTGGCCGTGCCGTGGGGGGTGTTGACGGTGCAGATGGTGAGACGCCCGCCGTCGGGCATGGCGTCGCGGGCGTTGAGGGCCAGGTTCACCAGCACCATCTCGAGCTGGCTGGCGTCGGCCATCACGGTGTGGCGGCTGGCCTCGTAGCGGGTCTCGAGCTGGACCTCTTCGCCCAGCAGGCGGTGGAGCATGGGCTCGACCTCGAGCAGGCAGTCGTGGACCGAGGTGGGCTTCATGGCCACGACCTTGCGCCGGGAAAAGGCCAGCAGGCGCGCGGTGAGCTCGGCGGCGCGATCCACCGAGTGGAGGCTGGACTCCAGCCGCAGCGCCGGGTGGCTGTCGGGGTCGAGGGAGCCCATGGCGAGCTCCAGGTTGCCCCGGATGGCAGTGAGCACGTTGTTGAAGTCGTGGGCCACACCGCCTGCCAGCTGGCCGACAGCCTCCATCTTCTGGGACTGGTGGAGTTGATCCGTGAGCTGCTGCTTCTCGGACTGCAGCCGTGCGCGCTCGATGGCTTCTTCGACCAGGGACTCCGCAGCGGCGCCGCGCTCGCGCAGGCTGCTGAGTAGATCGCGCTGGAGCAGGCCGGGCGCCAGCACCATGACCAGGCAGCATGCAGCGAGGGTGCCGGTGACCGCGGCCCAGGCCCCCATCGCACTCAGGCTGGCCGGGATCTCCGGACTCAGCTCCAGCACCCCGGTGGCGAAGCCCAGGCCGACCAGGGTCATGCTGCCCATGCAGATCAGGCCGAAGAAGAGGCCTGATCGCAGCCCGAAGAGCACCGTGGCCAGCACAGCGACGGTGAGCAGCAGCGCTGGCCCGGAGCCGGCGAGGCCGAAGCGCACCAGGGTATCGATGGCCAGGGCGAACAGGACGATCTCGAGGGTGGCCGCGCGGAGGCCGAAGGGCACCCGCTCGGGGAGCAGGGCGCACAGGACGATGGACCAGTAGCCGATGCTGCCGAAGATCATGTGGTTCCACAGATCCAGCTGCACCATGGTGAGGCTGTGGACGGCCCAGGCTGGCAGGCCAGCGAGAGCCAGACCCCAGAGCATCCAGCGCAGCAGGCGCTGGCGCGTGGTGCGGAGCTCATCGGTGGAGCGTCCCATGGGGTCCTCGAGCAGAGAGCCTAGGTAGCACGCTGGAGACCGACCTGTGGGCCTCGGCAACACAGCGTGACAGTGGGCGTTAGGGCTCTTGGTGGACGCATCTTCCCACCCTCCAGGGAGCCCCTATGCCCGAGAAGATCGAGGAGACCCCGCTGCGCAGGATCAGCCGCGAGTTCGGCGATTCCGGCCTGTTCCCCGCCGAGGTCCACAAGCTGTACGAAGCAGGTAGGGCCCGCAAGGCCCAGGCTGCGCTGCGCGCCCACATCCCCAAGGAGCTCAACTCGGGTCGAAAGCGCCGGCAGCAGCAGTACCTGGACGATCCGTACCTCTGGCTCGAGCCGCTGGACAAGGCCCCTTCGATGCACACCATCAACGGCATCGGGACCATGCTCTACGGCCACTACCAGCCCAACGCCGACGGCATCTACATCGCCACCTTGTGGTTCGTGGTCCTGTTCATCCCCATCTTCCCCCTCGGTGCCTACGTGGTGCGCAAGGCGGGGGGCAACTCCTGGACCTTCTACGCCAAGGCCCCCCTGCCGCCCACCGCGCGCTTCTGGCGCTTTGGCTTCGCCGGCTTGGTGCTGGCCTCCATCGCCCTCGTCTTCGGGCTGGCGGCTTGGGACAAGGCTCACGCCGAGCTGTGGCTCTACAACGGCTTCGAGGTCCCGATGCAGGTCACCGTGGCCGACGAGAGCTTCGATCTGGCGCCTCGCCAGCTGCGCCGTGCTGGCAGCTACGCGGTGGGCGCGGTGGCGCTGGAGGCCCGTCCGGAGGGATGGGCGGTGCCCATCGACCAGCGCCAGGCCGACCTGGGACTGCTCGGGGACGACGAACTGCTCTACAACGTAGCCGGCCGCGCCAGCCTGGTGCGGGGCTGGGTGGTCTACGGTCCGGGCATGGCTCGGGACGACGAACTACTGGGCACCGAGCCCATCGTGCCCGTGGGCAGCGTGGACTACCTGCTGCGGGAACCACCGGAGTCCAAGTCCGTGCGCGAGGGCGGCAGCATCGTCGATGAAGTGGTCTACAACGCCGAGGACGAGGTGCCGTTCTCTGTGGTGGCCTTCTTCACTCAGAGCGTGGTGAGCCCCGCCGACGCCTGGCGTATGCTCGCCGCGCGCCTAGCGGTCGCGCCGGACGACGATCAGGCCCTGGCCCTGGCCACCACCCTGCGCGCCCCTGGCGATCCGGACTTCCTGGCCGTGGGGGAGCTGGCGCGCAACGGGCAGCCCGAGCTGGTGGATGCGCACAGGCTCTACCAGATCAGCTTGGGAGAGGAGCAGACCGAGGCCGCTCGCGCCGAGTACCTGGCCTTGGCCGACGAGCACTCCGACTCGGCCATGTACCAGTACCTGGCGGGCCGGCTGCTCGAGGATGGCTCCCCCGAAGCCGGCGCCCGCTTCCGCAAGGCCCTCGAGATCGATCCCGACTACGCCTGGGCCCACCTGGCACTGGGGTACCAGCTCGCCACCCGCGGCGAGCTGAGCGAGGCGCTGGCCTCCTACGAGCGCTACGCGACCAGCAGCCCCGAAGCTGGGGCCGAGGTGCTGCGCAGCCGCGCCCGGGTGCTCCAGATGGGATCGGCCGAGGGTTGGCAGGACCAGGTGCGCGCTCTGCTGGACGGGGCGGAGGCACAGCAGGGTCTCACTCTCGACGTCATCACCCTGCGGGCGGTCTTCGAGGCCAGCCAGGGTGCACAGCCCCTCGAGCAGACCCTCGCTGTGCTGGACGCCAGTGTGGGGCAGTTGGCTGCCTCCCAGGGCGACGAGTTCATGGGTAGCGGCGTCCTGGCCAGCCTCGATGTCCTCTTGGCGGCAGGGGATGTCGCCGGAGCCCGGGCGCTGCTGGATGAGCTGGACCCCGCGATGGACTCCTGGGCCCTGGCCAAGGGCGAGCTCTTCCTGGCCGTGGCGAGCTCCGACAGCGAGGTGCTGCGCGGGGTGCTCGACCAGCACATGGAGGTGTTCACGGGCTCTCCGTCCTCCATGGCTCTCTTCGGAGCTGCGGGCGCCCTGGCCCTGGACCACAGCGCGGCCCCGGAGCTGCTCGAGATGGCGCGGACCATCGCGCGCATCGGCAGCGCGAGCCCCTCGGTGGTGCTCGAGGATGGCGCGGACCTCGGCTCCCCCGCCAGCCTGGACGAGCTGCTCGCCCCAGTCCCCTTCGAGGCGCGGGGGCTGGGCTACGCGGCCGCGGCCATCCTGGTCGAGCACAGCGGTGGTGACGCCGCCACCCTCGCTCACGCCCGCGGTGAAGCGCTGCGCCTGCTGCTCCCCGACGAGTGCCCGCCCTGGCTCTGAGGCTACGCTGAAAGGCTCCTGATCAGACAAGGGGCTGGCGGTTCGATAGGGTGGTGGGGTATCGCCAAGGTTGCTGCCATGACCCGCTATCTCTCCCCGCTGCTCCTGCTCCTGCTGCTGCTGCTGCTGCCCGGCGCTGCGCTGGCTGCCGACTCCCGCGGCCCCAAGTTCCAGGCTCAGCTGAGCCAGGGCAAGGTCGCCGCTGCCTGGCGTGGCTGCCAGAAGCTGATGGAGAAGGGCGCGCTGCAACACGACGACGAGATCGAGGCCTGCGCCGAGGCCGATCTGCGTCAGCTCGAGGCCACCTACCCAGACGGACTGAACCTCGAGCAGCTCAACGTGCACTGGGCCCGCTGGAACGGCACCGAGGCCGCGGGTGAGACCCGGGCCCGGGCGGCCCAGATGCGGCTCGCGTCGGCGGGGGGCGACATCGACACCTTGGCGGCGATCTGGGGTGCCTTCCCGGACACGCCAGCGGGTCAGGCCTGCACCGACCTGCTCTACCAGCACTACGTCGACAAGAACAGCTCAGCGGCCATGGCCGAGTTCGTTGAGCGCTTCCCCGATGCACCCCAGGTGGATCGGGCTCGAGTGATGGCAGACGATCTCGTCTGGACTGAGACCGAGGCGCTGGGGACCACCCAGGGTTGGATGGACTTCATGACCGCCCACCCCACCCATCCCCGCCTGGCCGAGGCGGTGCGCTGGCTCGAGACCTTGGCCTTCCGTGAGGCCGAGGCGGAGGGCACCGCGCAGGGCTGGGCCGAGTTTCTGTCGAAGTACCCCGATCACGTGCGCTACGACGAGGCCGAGCAGAACCGCATCAACGCCATGTTCGGCGAAGCCGAGGAGAAGGGCCCCGAGGTGATGCTCGCTGTGGCCGAGGCCTGGCCCGACCACCCCCGCTCGGCGCTCATGCGCACCCAGGCCTACGCGCAGATGCTCGAGGTTCAGCTGCTGTCCCGCGGGTACCACGACCCCGTGTGGAAGCCCACAACCAGTGTCGAGGAGGCGCCCCTGACGGTGCCGCTGGCGGTGGACGGCCTGAACGTGATCTACCCCGCGGATCAGCCCGTGGGCACCGCAGACGTGGTGTGGTTCGAGGAGGGGCGTGCCTCGGCTCTGGGTGGCATGTACGCCGAGCACCTGGCTGCCCAGGGCTTCCCTGCCGATCGGGTCAAGGCCATCACCACCCTGAACTGGCTGCCGCCCCAGGGCCAGAAGCTGGTGGGCCGGCACCAGGAGCCCCTGTGCCATCCCGATGGGATCCAGGGCCACTTCGCCGTGGTCACCCAGGCCTTCGGCCTCGAGCTGGTCTTCCCGTTCTCGGTGGGCGTGGTCTGCTCCCAGGCTCGGCCCTAGGCACCCATGGCCGTACCCGTCTGGCGCAAGCTGCTGTATGCAGGCGTGATGACCGGCGTGGTGCTGGGGGCGGCCGAGCTGACGGCCCGACCACTGCTGAGGCGGGTGGGCTACGTGAGCATCCCCGCCAACGCCGTGGCGGCCCACATCGCCAACGACGCCATGGCCTACCACCCCCAGCTGGGCTGGGTGCGACACGACCTGCCCAACCCCTTCCTGGGGCTGAACGAGCAAGGCTTCCGCTACGGGCCGGTGAGCCAGGACAAGCCCGCGGGCACCTGGCGGGCCTTCGCGCTGGGTGACTCACAGACCTATGGAGCCGGTGTCGAGGCGGACGAGTCGTGGCCTTTCAACGCCGAGGTGACATTGAGGGGGCTGGTGCGGCGGGAGGTACAGCTCATCAACGCCGGCATCTCCGGCTACACCTCCCTGCAGGCCAAGCGGCTCATCGAGCTGCAGCTGCTGGACTACGACCCCGACCTGGTGCTCGTCGATTGCTACATCGAGGACAGCCTGCGGGACGATCTTAGCTCCAGCCACCTGGGCGGCTCGCTGCTGGACCGGCTGACCTTCCACAGCCGGCTGGTGTGGATGCTGCGCTTCGGCCTGGATCGACTGGTGCGCAGTGGCGCCCCCAAGGGCATGCACCCCCAGCAGCAGCGCCACGATCCGCGGCCCAAGCTGGGCAACCACCAGCTGATCATGGAGCTGGGAGACCGCGAGGGCTTCGAGGTGCTGTTCGTGGACTACCCCTTCATGGACGGCGACGAGATCACCTGCCTGGCACCCCAGGACCGGCTACCGCCCGGGGCCAAGGTCGCGCCCGCCTGCGCCGCGGTCCAGGCTGCAGGGCTGCCCGCTGCCGAGCTGTTCCTCGACGCCAACCACATGAACGCTCGCGGCTGTGCCATCACTGGAGAGGCGGTGGGCAGGGCCATCGCGGAGCTGGGGTTTGTGGACTGAGCCGCCGCTGGCCCCCAGCAGCCGACGTCGGCCGTCCCAGCCCGCGGGCACTGGCATACCCGCCAGCTGACGGAAGCTGCGGGCGGCCAGCCAGCCGCGGGCCATCCACCAGTGCAGCTCGAAGTTGCAGATCTTCGCCACGCGCTCGAGCATCGCCGGGGAGCCGATCTGCCGCAGCCGACGCTGGATCAAGCGCGTCATCAGCCAGGATGGGGCCGGCTGGCCATCGGGCCGACCGAAGAGCAGGCAGTGGATGGCGTACTGGGCCGAGAACTTGCGCTTCATCGCGCGGAACATGCGGTGCTGCACGCGGTTGCGAGGCAGGGCGCGCCCTTCGAGCAGGGTGCGCGCCACCTTGCGAGCCAGGCGACGGTGTTTTTTGCGCGCCTGGGCCCGCCGGGGGAAGAAGCCCGGGGTGAAGGCGCCGCCGCTGTGGATGGTGCCGAAGGAGTTGGTGCCCCAGGTGGCCAGCATCTTCTCGAGGAACTCGCCTGTCTCCCGGAAGCCGTCGTTGCCGGTGGTGCAGGCCGACAGGGCGGGCTTGCCCAACAAGGGGAAGACGTGGCACCAGGTGAACAGACGGTCGAACAGCGCCTTCATCTGAGCGGTGACCTGGTTGGTGTAGACGGGGCTGGCCAGGATGAGCATGTCGCAGTCCAGCAGCGCGGCCTTGATGGTCTCGATGTCGTCGTCGCGGGAGAGGGGACAGGGCCGCTCGCTGGCGCAGGCCCAGCAGCCTCGGCAGGGCTGGACCCGGAGCTTCGCCAGGGAGATCACCTGGTGGGTCAAGGGCAGCCCGGCAGCCTCGAGTTCCTCCACGAAGTCCTCCACCAGGGCGCGGGTGTTGGACTTGGCGTCGTGGGGGCTGCCCAGCACAGTGAGGATACGGAAGGTCTTTGCCATGCTTCGCTCCGATGGGAGGGCGGATATCTCCCAATGGAGCAAGGGTTGTGCCAGTGCGAAAAAGGCGGTTCTCTGGTGGTATAGTTCGCGGATAGTCATATTTGACGACGACGTGTGTCAAATATGGCAGCAACATGAACTATCGTCATATTTGACAACCAGCCCTCGACACGGAGCTGTCCATGGACCCCGTAGCCTTCTTCGAGCGCGCCACCCTGGCCATCTGCGGCAGCCTCGACATCGGCGAGGCCATGCGGGACTGCGTGCGTGCCATCGCGGCCGAGGTGCCCGTGGACCGCATGTACCTGCAGATCTACGAGTCCGACCTGGGGGCCATGCGCACCGTCACCATGGCGGACGCCAGCGGCTGGAACGATCTGGATGTGCTGACCCCGATGCCCGAGGATGTGCGCCAGCGGACGCGGCACATCTTCGAGCGCCTGCCGGAGCTGC
>CAZHIK010000431.1:0-7720 GCA_964532635.1 uncultured Enterobacterales bacterium | reverse complement strand
GACACGGTTCGGAGCATCGGGAGGGGGGACCGGGACCTGGAGGCCAGGCTCCTCGACGAGCGGTGGCGCCTCTGAGGTCGGCTCGTGGGCGGGATCGCAGGCGAGGAGGAGCGCTGACAGAGCGAAGACGGGATGCATGGGTCAGCCCTCTGTGGGAACACGGGGGTTGGAAGGGGTAACCCCTCGCCCAGCCCACTCTGGCTCGGGCGCCGCCAGCTCAACGGGTTCGCCGGTCGCCGGATGGGTCAGCGCCAGCCTCCAGGCGTGCAAGCGATAGCCCAGGTCGCCGGGCACGGCCTGGCTCCCCGGCGCTCGAGTGCCTCCGGGCCCGTAGAGGGGATCTCCCAGCAGGGGGTGGCCGGCCGCCGCGGCGTGGATGCGGATCTGGTGGGGGCGGCCGGTGTCGATGTCCACCCGGGCCAGGGTGCTCCCCTGGCGGCGCTCCAGCACCTCGAAGCTCGAGCGGCTGGGCTTGCCCTGGGGGCAGGCGGCGTGCAGCCAACCCAGCACGGGATCGTCCACTCGACCGATGGGGACCTCCACCACGAAGTCGTCTCGCTCCGGCAGCCCCGTCAGCAGGGCCTGGTAGCGCTTGCGCACGGCTCCGGGCCGGCGCCACTGGGCCTGCACGCCCTGCCGGGCGTCGGCGCTGGTGCAGAACAGCACCACCCCGGAGGTGCCCCGGCCCAGCCGGTGCATGGGGCTGGCCTGGGGGCTCCGAGCCCGCACCAGGGCCAGTAGGGTGTGCTCCTGGAATCCCGCGCCGGGCAGGGTGGGCAGTCCGGAGGGCTTGGCCACCGCCATCAGGTGCTCGTCCTCGAACAGCACGTCGAAGTGCAGCGGTGCCTCGGGCTCCACCCATGGCGGCCGGTGCCAAGCGATCACCTGGCCCGGGCGTACCGGAGCATCGGCCGCGGCCACCATCCCGTCCACCGTGACCTCCCCTCGAGCGGAGCGATCTCGCCACATCCCGGCGTCGGCGTGCTCGAAGCGCAGCAGCAGCTGGTCCAGCAGGATCTGGCCTGCGGCCCGGGCGTCGAGGGTGCGCCGCACGATGCAGCCCTGGTTCGGCTCGCTCATGCAACCCGGCTATCAAGAAATCACGGCACCCTGGAGGCCCCATGCGCTCGCTCCTCGTGATTCCCCTGCTGCTGGCTGGCTGTGACGGCTGCGGCGTCGACGATCTGGACACGATGGAGACGGGCGAGACCGGCGACAGCGATCTGGTCCTGACCCCGGCCAGCGAAGACTGGGAGCGCGATCTGCTGCACACCGCCCTGGCCGTGGACCTCGACACCCACAACGCCGTGGCCACCATCACCATCGCCGCCAGCGACAGCACCGGCTCGAGCTTCGAGGCCCAGGGCCTGGACGTGCGCGATGTGTACGCCCCCGACGGCCCCCTGGACTGGTCGCTCGCCGACGGCGCGCTGCATGTGGGCCTGCCCGCGGGGGGTGAGGACCCCGTGGTGATCGTGGAGTACGGCTTCTCTCCCACCAGCGACTACGACGGCTGGAGCGAGGATGGCTACAGCTTCGTGTGGCCCTACTTCTGCGGAAACCTGTTCCCCTGCCACAGCGATCCCGCCGACGGGCTGAGCTTCGAGCTGTCGGTGTCCACCGACACCGAGGGCCAGGTGGTGGTCTACCCCCAGGGCATCCCAGCTGACGCGCCCTCCTACCAGATCGCCTGGGTCCAGGGCCTGTACGAGCGGCTGGACCTGGGCACCAGCGCGGGAGGGGTCGAGCTGGTGGTCTGGTACTCGAGCGGCAACCAGGGCAACGCCGCCGTGGGCACCCAGCACCTGCTCGAGGCCTGGGACTGGTTCGAGACCACCCTGGGGCCCTACCCCTTCGGCGATGTGGCCGGCTCGGTGGAGGTGGACTGGGGGCCGGGGGCCTACGGCGGCATGGAGCACCACCCCCTGTCTCACGTGGGCAGTGGCTCCATGAGCGATCGGATCACCCACATCCACGAGGCGGCCCACGGCTGGTTCGGCGGTGGGGTGCGCATCGCCTGCTGGGAGGACTTCGTGCTCAGCGAGGGCACGGTGACCTACCTGACCGCCCGGGCCATCGCCGAGGTCATCGGCGAGCAGGCTGGCGAGGAGGTCTGGGACGAATACGACGACGCCCTCGAGTACGCCATCAGCTACGAGGTCATCGAGAGCTGGCCCGAGGGCTGCGGTGAGGTGGACGTCATCGACGACGGGCTGTTCAGCCTGGGCCCCTACTACAAGGGCTCGCACTTCTACCGGCTCTACGCCGAGCAGGTGGGCGTGCGGGAGCTGGACGCCGCCATCGGCAGCTTCTACCAGGACCGCGCCGGTTCGGCGGCCACGATGCAGGAGATGATCGATCACCTGCACATCGAGACCGGAGTGGACCCCATGCCCCTGGCCGAGGCCTGGCTGCGCGGCATGGGCTGGCCCGACGAGGCCTGAGGATCAGATCCGCTCGAGCACCAACACGTATCGTTGGGGCACCGGCTGGCTGCGCTCCACCAGCCGGAAGCCGTTGGCCTCGAGCTGGCCGATGACCAGCTCGGCCGCCACGCCCAGGCCCTGGTAGCGCACGTCCTCGGGCTGCAGGGGATCGTTCTCGATCACCACCAGCCGGCCTCCGGGCTTCAGGGCCGCGTGCAGCGAGGCCAGGAAGCTCTTCTGTGCGCTGGGTTCGGCGTAGACGTAGACCAGCTGGTAGCACTGGCTCATCAAGGCCAGGTCGAGGGTGCCCTCGGGGAGGCCCACATCGTCGGGGTGGCTCCTGACGACCTTGAGCTGGTCCAGGCTCTCGCTACGTGCGGTGCGCTCGATGTGCTGCAGCATGGTGCGGTCGATGTCGGTGGCCAGGACCCGCCCCTGGGGGCCCACACGATGGGCCAGGGCGAAGCTGACGGTGCCGGTTCCAGCGCCGATGTCCGCCACCGTGGTGCCCGCCTGGATGTCGAGCCTGTCCAGGGTTCGGCCCAGGCCCTCCCGCTCCCAGCGGTAGGGACTGTCGAAGCGCAGCACCTCGCGGATCAGCGGGTGGTTGCGGCGATCCTTGCGGCCCTTGGCGACCGCGCTCAGGTAGACTCGCAGCTGCTTGTGGTCCTCCTCGGCCAGGGTGCGCATGAAGCGCTGCGCCCTCGCTGTGGCGGCCATGCGCTCGCGCTGTTCGGGTGAGGCCAGTTGGTACGCCGAGAACCACTCGAGCCCCCACAGCTCGGTGCCCCAGGCCTCGGACGGTGGAGCGGTCCGGTACAGCTCGAGGGCTAGCGACAGGGCCGCCTCGTCCCCGGTGTCCAGCCAGCTCATCACCCGGCCTGCTGCCTGCTGGGCGTGCTCGCTGTGCTGGCGAACCTGGGAGGAGGCGCGCACTACGGATCGGGACAGATCCAGCGCGGACTCGGTCGGAGCGCGTTGACCCAGCAACCAACCCACAGCCAGGCCCAGGACCAAGCCCACCGCGAGGGTCAGGAGATGGCATACGGTGAGACGCATCGGTGAAAGCCCCGTGTCCTGTGCGTCGTGGGCGCGGTCGGTCGCCTGCAGCCTACCAAGTCCCGCTCACCGCGGTCCAGGTCCCCCTCTGCGCATGGGCTTGCCTGGAGGCCCCTTGCGGCTCTTGTCTGGCTTCGTCCCTGCGGGAGCTGGAGGGAGACCCCGCTGGCGCTCCCTCTGGGGGGGGGCAGCGGGCTTCACGTCCTCGAAGGCCTGGGCCATGCCTGGGCCGCTGCTCCGCCACGGTGGCGGCCAGGGAGGAGCGTCGGCGTCGGCGTACAGGGGCTCCCAGCCTCCGGGGGTGGCCTCGGGTATCCCGTCGCAGGGCTCCTCGAGGAAGACCTCGACCGCCTCGGTGTCGCCACCGTGGCGCATCGCCGTGACCACCCACCAGGCCTCGCGGTCGGCCCGGATGACGCGCTCGCCGCAGCGGATCTCGAGGGTCCCGACCTCGGTGCTCGGCCAGCGCAGGCCCACGACCTCACCGTCACCCTGGGGACGCACCGCCTCGGGGGCGGGCAGCGGCGGGCGGGACTCCACCTCGCAGAGCACGTGCTCCTGCACCACGGTGCAGTCCAGGCCCTCGATGGGACCGATGCGGGCGCCGCTGTGGTCCAGCACAGCCCGGGCGCCAGCCGCGCGCAGGAGCTGTCGGGAGGCCCCAGAGGGCCAGGTCATCAGCACCCGCAGCATGGCGCGGCTGGCGTCGGTCCCCCGAGCCGCGGTACCCCCCACCAGGGGGCGCCCGTGGTACAGCGCCGCGCGGTAGGCCCGGGCGGCGTTGCAGCTGCAGCTGCGATCCTTCGACGGTGCCGACAGGGCGTTGTCCCACAGGGGACCCTCGCCCTCGATGGCGTCCAGCTCCCGATAGACGGGATGCAGCTGAAGTCCCTGGAGCCGGGCCGTGCGGGCCGTGGCCCGCTCCGCGACCAGGCCCACGACCAGGAGCAGGCCCAGCAGCGCTCCGGGCACCGGGCCCCAGCGCTGCAGCCACCTCGCCGCCCACCAGGCCCCCAGCCCCGCGATCAGACCCAGGGCGACGAAGCAGACGCCGAGCCAGCGCACCGGGTCCCGCAAGCCGTAGAAGCCGGGGATCCAGTCGAGCAGGCGGTAGGGGCCGGGGATCGCCGTGGCTTGCCCGTCCCAGACGATGGCGGGCCCCAGGGCCAACAGGCCTGCCACGGCGGCCACGGCGCCCACGACCCACCAGGCCCAGCGGTGCCCTGGGCGAGCGCGCCAGGCCACGAGGCCGAGCAGCGCGAGCAGTGCAGCCAGGTAGCCGGGATTGGCCGGGTTGTTGGCGCTGCTGCCGGCCATGCCGTCGAGCCCGAAGATCCACTGGTGCAGGGGCGAGCGTTGGATGGGGGCCAGGGTGGTGGAGGGGTCCCAGGAGAACTTGGCCAGGGTGGTTGGGTCGGCGAAGACCTCGAACAGAAAGCCCGCCCGGGCGTAGGTGACCAGCACCGGCACGAAGGCCGCGGCGCCCAGCAGCAGCCCGGCGACCGCCGCCAGCCAGCTGCGGCGGTCCCCCTGGCGGGCGATGGCGGCGCCCACCAGCACGATCCCTCCTGCCATGGCGGCGTGCATCCCCATGTACAGGCCGAACCAGGGGGAGGCGGCCAGGGCCAGGGAGCCCCCGAGGGCCACACCGGGCCGGCGCTTCACCAGGCCCCAGCCCAGCAGCAGGGCCCCCAGCACCATCCACTCGTGGTGGATCAGGTTGACGTGCTGGGCGTGGGCCAGGTGCAGGGGGTGGCAGGCGGCCGCGATGCCCGCAACCCAGGTGTGCGGGCCCGACCCCAAGAGCGCCCGAGCCAGGTGGTGGGCGGCCCAGGCGGTCAGGAAGATCCCCAAGAAGCCCACGAAGTTCATGGCGCTGAAGGGCTCGAGACCCAGGGCCTCGAAGGGCCACAGCAGCAGCCCCTGGCCCGCGGTGAAGTCAGCCTGGGTGACCGACCAGGGGGTGGGCCAGCCCAGGGGGCCCTGGGTCCAGCTGTGCTCTCCCAGGGCGGCGCGAAGCAGGTGACGGCTGGCCAGGATGGTGAAGGCGCTGTCCCGCTGCCCGAACACCCCTCTCCCGGGCACGATCCAGGGCCAGCATGCGGCGACGGTACCGGCCAGCAGCACCACCACGGCGGCGACTTCGTGCAGCGCGATGCGGGTGCGGGGCCCGGGTGTGCGCATGGGATCAGCGCGCCCCGAGCTTCGTGGTGAGCCCGATGTGGGACGGGAGGATCACCATGGCCAGGGGTACGGCGTAGCTGACGGCGTTGGCCCAGGCCACACCCGGCAGGAGGAGTAGCACCAGGAGCAACGCGAGCGGGGCGCGGTGGGAGGTCTGCATCCCGAATCGCGTATCACCTAAGCGACGGTCCCGGACGCAATGCGGGAGTTCCGGCGGCAGCCTGAGGATAGACCAGGGGTTCTCTTCCCCCGTGCCCTCCTCCGAATGCACTACCAGCCCGACAATCCCCTCGTGGTCCAGGGTGACCACACCCTGCTGCTCGAGACCATGAGCCCGCGCTACGCCGAGGCTCGGGACGCGCTGCTGGGCTTCGCTGAGCTGGTGAAGAGCCCCGAGTACGTGCACACCTGGCGCATCACCAAGCTGTCGCTGTGGAACGCGGCGGCCGCGGGGCGCACGGCCGACGAGATCCTCGAGATCCTCGAGGGCTTCGCCCGCTATCCGGTGCCCGAGAACATCCCGGTCTCCATCCGCGAGACCATGGGCCGCTACGGACGCCTGACGCTGGTCCGCGACGGCGAGTGGCTGTGCCTCGAGGCCGACTGCGCGCTGTTGCTCACCGAGCTGCAGAGCATCGGGACCATCGCCGATCTGCTGGGACCGCCTCGGGGAGAGCGAGCGGTGCAGATCGTCCCCCGCAGCCGGGGTGAGCTCAAGCAGGTGCTGTTGAGCCTGGGGCATCCGGTGCAGGATCTTGCCGGCTACGACGACGCACCGCCCCTCGAGATGCGTCTGGACCAGGACACCCAGGCTTGGCAACTGCGGGACTACCAGTTCGCTGCGGTGGACGCCTTCCACGCCGGGCCCGACGCGGGATCGGGGGTGGTGGTGCTGCCCTGTGGGGCGGGAAAGACCATTGTGGGTATCGCCGCCATGGTGCGGCTGGGTATGCGCACGCTCATCCTCTGCGCCGGTCACACCGCGGTGCAGCAGTGGAAGCGCGAGATCCTGGCACGGACCTCCCTGCGGCCGGAGGATGTGGGCGAGTACAGCGGGCGCATCAAGGAGCTGAAGCCTGTCACCATCAGCACCTACCAGCTGCTCACCTGGCGCCCGGGAAAACACGAGGGCGCGCCCCACTTCGCCCTGCTCTACAAGGCCGCTTGGGGCCTGGTGATCTACGACGAGGTCCACCTGCTGCCAGCCCCGGTGTTTCGCGAGACCGCCTACCTGCAGGCCCGCCGTCGCCTGGGCCTCACCGCCACCCTGGTGCGCGAAGACGGTCGCGAGGGCGACGTGTTCGCGCTCATCGGGCCCAAGCGCTTCGACCTGCCGTGGAAGCAGCTCGAGCACCAGGGCTGGATCGCTACGGCCCGCTGCGTGGAGATCAGGGTGCCCCTGAGCGACGCCGATCGGCTGCGCTACGTGGAAGCCTCGCCCCGGGCTCGCACGCGCATCGCCGCGCTCAACGCCCGCAAGGGTGCCGTGCTGGAGCGGCTGCTCGAGCGCCACGTCGGCGAGCAGGTGCTGGTGCTGGGCACCTACCTGGACCAGCTGCGCTGGCTCGCCAAGCGCTACGAGCTCGAGCTCATCACAGGCAACACCCCCAACCGCGAGCGCGACGCCATCTTCGCCCGCTTCCGGGCGGGGGAGCTGCGGGTGCTCGCCCTGTCCCGGGTTGGCAACTTCGCCATCGACCTGCCCGCTGCGTCGGTGGCCGTCCAGGTCTCCGGTACCTTCGGCAGTCGCCAGGAGGAGGCCCAGCGGCTGGGGCGCGTGCTGCGGCCCAAGCCCGGGATCAACCAGGCCAGCTTCTACACCCTGGTCACCGCCGACAGCCGCGAGCAGGACTACGCCGAGCGCCGTCAGCTGTTCCTCACCGAGCAGGGCTATCCCTACCGCATCGAGCTTGCTGGCTGATGCGCGCCATCTCGGTGCTGACGGTGGCCAGCGCGGTGGTCTGGGACGAGCTGGAGGCCCCGACGCCTGTACAGCAGCAGCTCGGGCCCGCGCGGGGACCCCTGCAGCCCGAGGTCCTGCCGGGTTTCGA
>CAZHIK010000430.1:0-7748 GCA_964532635.1 uncultured Enterobacterales bacterium | reverse complement strand
TGGCTCGCCCGCGCCTGGTGGGAGGAGCTGGGCCCAGAGGCCGGCGAGCTGATCGCGGCCTTCGCCCAACGCCCTCCCATGGCGGCCCGCACCAACGCCTCCCGCATCGATCGCACCGCCCTCGCAGCACGCCTGGCCACCGAGGGGGTGGTCAGCACTCCCGGTGAGCTCGCCCCCCACGCCCTGATCTTCCAAGACCGGCGCAACATCCACATCCTGCCCAGCTTCCGCGAGGGCCTGTTCGAGGTCCAGGACGAGGGCTCCCAGCTGCTCGCCGAGCTCGCTGAGCCCTGCCCGGGCGCGAAGATCGTGGACTTCTGTGCCGGCGCGGGTGGAAAGGCGCTGGCCCTGGCGGACGCGGGCGCCCAGGTCCTGGCGCTCGATGTGCGCGAGGGGGCACTGAGTGTGCTCGAGCGCCGTATGGCGAGGGCTGGCCAGTCCATCCGCTACCAAGTCATGGCCGAGAGCGGCCCGCCGCCGGTGCAGCCAGGCTGGGCCGACACCGTGCTGGTGGACGCCCCCTGCTCGTCGAGCGGCGTGCTGCGACGACGCCCCGAGGCTCGCTGGCGACTCAGCCCCGAGTGGGTGGCCGACCGAGCCGAGCTGCAGCACGCCATCCTGACCCGCGCGGCCCCCCTGGTGCGCGCCGGCGCCCGCCTGGTCTACGGCACCTGCTCCCTGCTGAGGCAGGAGAACCACCAGGTGCTGGAGCGCTTCCTCGACGAGCACACCGACTTCGAGGTGGTGGAAACGCTGGGCGATGACGGCGTGCTATGGCCCCACCGCACCGGAACCGACGGCTTCTACGGTGCGGCGATGATCCGTCGGTAGGCGGGACTGCCGCCTTGCCAAAAAACCCGACGGGGACTACATTGTCACCGTTCTGTTAGGCGTGTCTAACAAATGAGCCGACCCCACGGCGACGACCCCTCCCAGCCATCCTGCCCTCACGGCCAGCACCGTGGGGAAGACAGCGGGGGCCGCCGCGACGGTCGTGGTCCCCACGGCCGCGGCCTGCGTCATCGCCGATCCGGCCCCGAAGAGCCCACCAGCCGCGAGGTGATGCTGCTGGGCAACCTCCAGACAGGCAAGACCACCCTCTTCCACCGCCTCTGTGGCGAGCGCGCCTGGCACGGCCCAGCCCCGGAGAGCTCCCGCGACTTCCGTCGCGGCCGCCTGGTGCCCGTGCTGTCCAGCGGCCACCGCCTGTGGCACCGCCTGCTGCGGATCCCCGACGACCACCGCCAGATCCCCACCGTCCTGGTGGACACCCCCGGCGTCAGCAGCCTCATCAATCCCCAGGACGAAGACGAAGCCTCGGTGCACCGCGCACTGATGGCCGCCCCCCCCGAAGCCCTGCTGGTGGTCGCCGACGCCCGCAACCTGCGCCGTTCGGTCGCGCTGGCGCTACAGGCCTCGATCTACGACCGCCCGATGGTGCTGGCCCTGACCATGCAGGACCTGGCGGGGCGAGCAACGCCCCGGGTCGACCACGCCGCCCTCGAGACCCTGCTGGGTGTGCCCGTGGTGCCCACCGCCGCCCGCAGCGACCAGGGCACCCAGGCGCTCCACGACTCCCTGCAGCGGGCCCGCCGCATGGAGCGCCGGGTGCAGATGCCACGCCGCATCCGGCAGGTCGTTCGCGAGCTGGAGCTCCAGCTGGCAGGCTTGAGTCTCCCGCCTCGAGCCACCGCGCTGATGTTGCTGGCGGGCGACGAACAGATCCTCGACGAGCTGCACCGAGCCCTCGATCCGGAAGCCGAGCGCGCCGTGCTCCAGCAGGTCGAAGCGCTGCAGCGCGACGTGCACCTGCCCCTGGCCTCCCTGATCACCGACATCATCTACCGTGAAGCCGAGCGCATCGCGGGCGCGGTGACCAGCCAACCCGCCGACACCCCGGCCTTGGCCCGCCGCCTGGGCGATCTGGCCCAGCACCCGGTCTGGGGCGTGCCCATCGCCTTGGTGGTGGTGGCGCTGATGTACCTGTGGGTAGGGGAGCTGGGGGCCACCCGGGTGGTCGATGCGCTGAACGGTGGCCTGTTCCAGGGGGTGCTGGTGCCCTGGTGTGAGCGCCTGCTCGCACCCCTACCCTGGACGCTGCTCCGGGACGCCCTGCTCGATCAAGACTTCGGGCTGCTCACCACCGGGCTGTTCCTGGCCTTCGGTATCGTGCTGCCGGTGCTGTTCTTCTTCTACCTGGCCTTCGCTGTGCTCAACCAGAGCGGGTACCTGGCCCGGCTCACCATCCTGCTCGACCGGCTGCTGCGGGGGGTTGGGCTCAACGGCAAGGGGGTGCTGCCGCTGGCCATGGGCTTCTCCTGCGTCACCATGGCGTTGATCACCACCCGAATGCTCGAGACTCGGCGAGAGCGCATGATCGCCTCCTTCCTGCTGATGCTGGGGGTTCCCTGCGCTCCCCTGCTGGCGGTGATGCTCGTGATCCTCGGCGACATGCCCCTCAGCGCCGGGCTGGGAGTCTTCGCGATCCTGGGCCTGCAGGTGGCGCTGGCGGGAATGGCCGCCGACCGGGCCCTCCACGGCCGAATCTCCGACTTCATCATGGAGCTGCCCGCCCTACGGGTGCCGGATCCCTGGCGCGTGCTCACCCACACCGTGCGCGAGACCTGGTCCTTCATGCGCGAAGCCGTGCCCTGGTTCCTGGCGGCCTCGCTGCTGCTGTTCACCGCCGATCGCCTGGGGGGGCTCGATCTGCTCGAGAGCGTCGCGCGGCCGGTCACCGCCGGCCTGCTGGGGCTGCCCGACGAAGCGGTTCAGGTGTTCATCAAGACCTTGATTCGACGGGAAAACGGAGCCACCGAGCTCGACCTGGTCAGAGCCGGCTTCACCAACCTGCAGGTGGTGGTCACCATGCTGATGATGGTGCTGCTCACCCCCTGCGTGAATGCCGTGCTGGTGCTCTACAAGGAGCAAGGCGTCCGCGACGCCACCCTGCTCATCCTCGCGGTCACCGGCTGGGCCCTCACCGTGGGCGCCATTGTCTTCCACGGCTGCCGCCTGCTGGGCATCACCTTCGCCTAGGAGCCCCCAATGGACCCAGCCCATCGCGATCACCTGCTCAACGCCCTGTGGGTGGCCGAAGAGCGCGGCCGCCCCACCCTCGACAGCCTGCGGGCCTGCGCCCGCAAGCCCGTGGCCGACCACGACGTGGACGGCCTCGAGGACGAAGGCCTGATCGAGGTCCAGGCCGGAGCCCTGCAGCTCACCGACGCTGGCCGGGCCATGGCCCAAGCCCTGATCCGCCGCTACCGGCTCAGCGAGGCGCTGCTGCACATCGTCTATGGCCGCGACGCCGAGAACGCTTCCGCCCTGGCCTGCGAGCTGGAGCACGATCTGCGCCCCGAGATGACCGACGCTCTGTGCACATTCCTTGGGCATCCCACCTCCTGCCCCCACGGCCACCCCATCCCTCCTGGGCCGTGCTGCAACCTCCACCTCACCACCGTGGCCAGCCCCGTGGTTCCGCTCACCGACCTCCGCCCGGGGGAGCGCGGGCGCGTGGTCTACCTCCACCCCCGCAACCACGACCGACTCCACCGACTGTCGTCCCTGGGGCTCACGCCCAACGTGGTGCTCACGGTCCACCAACGCCAGCCCGCCTGGTGCGTGCGCTTCGAAGGCACCGAGCTGGCCTTCGACCGCAGCGTGGCGGCAGACATCTTCGTGGCCAGGGTCAGCGGATCGTGAGAATGTAGGGGACATGCGAACCCTCATCTGTCTTGTCGGCCTGGTCGCTCTCGCGCCTGCGACAGCATCGGCGGACCACAGCTCCTGTCCCAGCACCGACTGGGGCGTGTCCACCCTCGCCCTCGAGGTCGAACAGGCCTACATCGCCGGAGATCTCGGAGATCTGCTGGCCGCTCTGTACGAGGTACAAGACGCCGTGGACTGCCTCGAGGAGCCCGTCTCCCGGGAGACGGCCGCGTCGGTCCATCGAGCTGTCGCCCTGGCCGCCTCCTGGCAGGAGGACTGGGACCTCGCCGACCGGGCCTGGCAGGCTGCGATCGCCGCGGAACCCGGCTGGGAGCCCCAGGGCGAGCTGGCGCCACCCGGCGGTCGACTGGCCGCCAGCATCGAGCGAGCTCGCAGCGCGCCCGCCCCACGGCCCGCCATGTTGCGCGCGCCCTCCAGTCTGGCGCTCAGGCTCGATGGGGCACCCGCCTGGCAACGGCAAGAGGGCCTCCCGGTCATGCTGCAGCTCATCGACTCGGACGGACGCCCGGTCGAGAACCACTACCTCACACCGGGTGCCACCCTGCCCCCCACGGTCCACGCTCGCAGCTCGGCCGACAAGTCCGGATCCTCGGAGCGGCGCGCGTCTTCCCCGTCCCGCAAGACCCCGATCCTGCTCACCGTGGGCGCCGGCACACTTGCCGGGACCGCGCTGGGCCTGGGCGTAGCCTCGGGCGTCGTGCGGTCCGACTGGAAGGCCGCCTCGGAGCGATGCGAAGCGCGGCCCGAGGGCTGCTTTCCCGGCACCGACCGCATGAACGACAACCAGCACCTCCTGGCCAGGCGCCTGGGAATCGGGGCTGGTGCAGCGGCCGCTGGTAGCGTGGCGCTGGGCGTCGGCGTAGCCCTGACCTGGTAGGAGCCGCCATGCGCTACGCCTCGGCTTGTGTCTGCCTGCTGCTCACCGCGTGCCCGGGGCCCGCCACGCCCGACAGCGGCGACACCGTGTTCCTGGGTGCCGACCCCGCGGTCCCCGCCGCGCCGGGTGAGGCGCGCGCAGGCGTGATCCGCGAGGGCGAGGACGGCGAGGCCGCACTGTTCGGTGGCATCAGCGCCGAGGGCCGGGCCGGCGACCTCAAGATCTACAACAGCGCCATCCAGCTCATCATCCAAGGGCCCTACGACAGCCACGGCTACGTGCCCACCGGCGGTGGCATCATCGACGCCGACCTGGTCCGAGCCGACGGCCAGCCGGGCCGCGACCTGGTGGAGGACGTCTACCTCGGCTTCTCCATGGCCCGGCTGTTCCACGCCGACACGGTGGAGGTTGTCTCCGACGGCAGCGACGGGGGGGCCGCGGTGGTCCGCTCCACCGGCACCGACGTGGCCTGGCTCTGGTTCAAAGGCATGTTCGAGCGCGAGGATCCGGTGGTCGAGGACCTGGGCCTGGAGATCACAACCACCTACACCCTCGCCCCGGACAGCCACAGCCTGGCCATCCACACCGAGATCCACAACCCCGGTGACGACACCCTGAGCATCGCCCCCCAGGACGGCGCCTGGGTATCGGGCGAAGACCTCATCCCCTGGGAGCAGGGCAGCGGCTACGACGACTCGGATACCGACACCCGGCGCGGCCTGCTCATGACCGGCCGTCTGGGCGAGCACACCGTCGCCCTGTGGCAGCAGCAGGGCGACTACGGCACCGGGGTCATCACCCGTCTGGCGGCTGAGTACGGGATGATCCTGGCCGAGCTCGAGCCGGCGGAGCTGGCCCCTGGCGAGCGCGTGGTCTACCAGCGCAACCTCACCATCGCTCCCGATCCCGCCCTGGCCATAGGTGCCATGTGGGCCACGGACGGCGAGCCCCTGGGTGAGGTCTGCGGCACGGTGGTCGATACCAGCGGTCCGGTGGCCGGCGCCCGGGTCCACCTGGTGAGCGATCCTGACACCCCCCGGGTGGAGAGCTGGGCCCTCACCGACGCCGAGGGCGCGTTCTGCGCGTCGCTCCCCGTGGGAGAGATCCAGGCCTGGGCCGTGGGCCACGGGGACCTCGAGCACCTGCAGCTACCCGCCGCCCGCGGCCGCTACGCACCCTTCGCCGCCACCAGCGTCAACGAAACCGCGCTGGCTGTGTTCCGCGGTGAGGTCGATGCCCAGGCCCCGCCGTGGGCCGTGGGCCACCCCAGCGGTGAGGCCGTGACGGTACAGATCAGCGAAGGGGCCACCACCTCCATCGAGCTGGAGCTGGGGCAACCGGGACGGCTCGAGGCGCAGCTGTCCGACCTCTACGGCGCTCCGCTACCCGGGGTGCTCGAGCTGCGCTGGAGCGAGGGCACGCCCCCTGAGTCCACGGTGCCATCGGGGCTCACCTCCGCCCTGGGAGTCCCCGATGGTACCCGCGCAGGCTGGGCCTGGACCGCCGACGGCTCGATCGGCATCGACGTCCTGCCGGGCACCTACGACCTGCTGGCCACCCACGACTGGCGCCACGAACAGGCCAGCGCAGCCGCGGTGGTGGTCCTCCCCGGGGAGACCACCACCGTGGAGCTGACCCTCGAGCGCGTGATCGAGCCCGACGGCTGGCTGGCCTTGGACGCTCACCTGCACGGCGCCCCCAGCTTCGACGGCGCCCTGCCCATGGCCGACCGCCTGGTAGCCTGCGCCGCCACCGGCGTGGACATCGCCGCCATCTCCGACCACGATCTCCACGTGGACTACGCCCCCCTGGTCGAGGCCATGGGCCTCCGCCAGCGGCTGCTCACCATCCCCAGCGTGGAGGTGACCACCATGGTCCGGGGCCACTTCAACCTGTGGCCTCTGGCCCCCGCGTCGAGGGAGGAGCCCAACGGCGGCGCCCTGGACTGGTGGAGCTACCGTGTGAGCACCGAGGAGCTGTTCGGGCTGATGCGGGAGGCCGTGGGACCCGACGCCCTGCTGCAGGTCAACCACCCCCGCACCCCCGGGATGCTCACCTTCGCCGACTTCGATCCCGTCACCGGCGAGCCCGACGACCCCGACGCATTCAGCTGGTCCTTCGAGACCTTCGAGCTGATCAACGGGGGGGTGGACGACCTCGAGCAGGTACGCGAGGACTACTTCGGCTTCCTGAACCAAGGCTACGTTCGCGTCCCCTTGGGGGTCAGCGACAGCCACTACCGCTTCATCCCCTGCGGCATGGCGCGCACCGACCTGCCCCTGGGCGCCGACAGCGCCGGGGAGATCGAGGCCGAGGCCGTGGTCGAGGCCATCCTGGCTGGCAACACGGTGGCGGCCACAGGGGTCACCCTGCGCGCTTCGGTGGGCGACGCCCTGCCCGGGGACACCCTCCACACCAGCCGCGCCGAGGTGGAGGTCCAGGTCCTGGCCCCGTCGTGGATCGTGCCGGACACCCTGCGCCTGATCCGCAACGGCGAGACCCTCCAGGAGGAACCTCTCACCACTCTGGGGGACGGTGTGTGGTTCGACGGCGTCCTGACCGTCGAGGCCGAGGGCGATGCCTGGTTCGTGCTCGAGGTCACCGGCAGCACACCCATGGGCGATGCCTGGCGCAACCAGACCCCGTACGCCATGACCAGCGCCTTCCTGTTGGACGTCGACGGAGACGGCTGGACCGCCCCCGCACCGTGATGCACGGCGATGCAACTCCGCCATGGTTGCAAGGCCAATATCTGTGCATCGTCAGGCTCGCTGCGGGCACGCTGGACAGGGCCGCGCGGGGGACGCTACGGGGGGCAACGCCCCCCGGCCGGGCAAGATCCCAGCCCAGGAAGACCACGCCACCATGCTGCCCAGCTTCGTCCTCAACGATGAGCGCCGCACCTGGAAGCCAGGGCTGACGGTCCACATGCTCCTCGAGGAGCTGGATCCTCTCATGCCCATCGCAGTGGTCAAGATCGCGGGCGCCCACGTGCCCCGGCGCACCTGGAAGACCCGCACCATCCAGCCCGACGATCAGGTCCGCGTAGTCTACATCATCGCGGGCGGCTGATCCCCTCTCTCCCCCATACTTCCCTTCGAACCCCGAACAAGCGAGACCCCTATGCTCCTCGGCGAAC
>CAZHIK010000429.1:0-7751 GCA_964532635.1 uncultured Enterobacterales bacterium | reverse complement strand
GGACAAGTGCTGCCCCGCGGGTTGTGCTGCCGGTGTTTTCCGCTTTAGGTTCAGCAGGGTCAGGAACGCGCGGCTGGACATCTTTCGAGCGACGGCTGTCTGGGCCAGCGCGAGCTTCAGGTCTGGATCGTGGATCTTGAGCAGCGCCCGGTGGTGCGTGAACGGTAGGGCCCGACCGATCTCTCGAGGCAGCTGCGAGAGCTGTTCGGTGACCATCACGGATGCGTGCAGCTTGCTGTGGGAGTAGGGCAGATCCCGGCGCTCGGAGAGCCTGCGAAAGGTGATGTGGCGTCCCTTCTTCTCCCGGAACAGCCGCATGTTGCCCTCGAAGAAGTGATCGAGCAGGCAGCGTCCGATGGCGCGCGCTTCGTCGAGGCCCGTGCGCGTCTTGATGTGCTGGAGCTCGGCGATGACCTGATCCACCAGGGAGTGCTCGATCACCAACTCGCCTGGGCAGCGGCGTGGAATGTGCGTGGAGGGGAGGTCGGTGTCGGGATTGGCCTTGGCGTCGTGAGAGCTGGACATGATCGCGCAACTCCTTTCTCGAAGTGGCCGGGCCATGTCCCCTGGATCTGACGAAGCTGGCGCGACCGTTGGGCAAGAGGGGGTACTTTCAAAGCGCGAGAGGCGCGGATCCCACGATCGCGAACCAAAACTCTGCGGATGGGTTCGGCCCTCGGTCTCACTCTCGAACTTCGGGTGGGCCGAGTTTCGGATCCGAAATCCGAATGTAAACTGTGGCGGGACCCGCGTGGGATCCGAACTCTTGGCGCTCTGAGCTGCCATGAATGTGGAGGAGGGGGGACGCGCTCTTTCCGGCTCCGCAGAGAAACCAGGATGCCTCTTCGTGAGTGAGTATGAGCTCGATTGCAGCATCGACCGTGGTCCCTCCGGGACCAGTGACCCCACCGGTTCCGGCTGGGACCGTGGGTACTCACGGGAGCTGGCTCGACAGCTGGCCCGCGCCCGCGCACTCGTGGATGCGCTGGCCTTCCTGGAGTACGAACGAGATCGAATGGTGGGGGGGAAGCCTGACGGCGAGCCACCAACGCGGGCGGAGTTGTTCCTTCGGACGCTCGGCCCTCGCGATGATGGCGACGAAGAGGATAGGTTCCGGCTGGAATCCTCCCAGTAAGGAACGCGCCAAGCTGCCGTTCCTGGAACCGAAGTTGACCGACCGCAGCGATCATCATCCCCCCGCGAACACGCAGCCCGCCAGCGCCCCGGGGATCTCCGGAGCGCGAAGCACGGGGCTGGGGAGCGCGGCACAGCCCAGATCGCCGCGGGTGGTTCCTGGCGTCGATGGTCTACACCGCCAGCCGCCAACCATCGAGCAGATCCTCGAGCTCGACGACGACGAGCAACAGATCTCGGCCCTCTGGCGCCTGTCCCATCAGCGCCTCCTGCGGCGGGCGGTGGCCCAGGGGGTCCCGCTCGATGCGGCCGAAGACGTCGTTCAGGACGTGTTCTCACGGCTGGCGGTCCAGCTCCCGCAGGTGCGGAGCCCGAAGATCGGGGGCTGGCTCGCCAAGATGGTGGACTACGAGTGCAAGCGCCACTTCTCGACCCAGAAGCGGGCCCGGGGGAACCAGCGCAAGGTCCAGGCCCGTGCTGATCTCCACCTGGCACAGAGCAGGCCCACCAACCCGGAGCTGGCGCTCATCCGGCGCAGGGAGCTGGATGCTGCCGTCGGGCTACTCGCGAAGCTGAAGCCCCTGGATGCCTACATCGTGAAGAGTGCGACCGTCGACGGCGTGCAGACCGCCGTGGTGCTCGAGGTCATCGAGCGGCGCTTCGGGGTGCGCTTGAGCCCGCGAGCGCTGTACGAGCGCCGCCGCCGTATCCGCCGGAAGCTCGCCGAGCGCCTGGCCTTCGGCCGCTCGCGCGGCGGTGATGGGGGCACACATGACTGAGTCCGTGCATGAGCGTGTGCAGAACAACTGGCTGTTCGATGGGCCGGTGGACGAAGCAACCGTCGCGAGCTGGCCCTCCTGGATGCGAGAGCATCTCGAGGAATGCGGCTCCTGCAGAGCGCTGCTCGATGCCGAGCGCTTGCTGCGCCAGGCATCCGTGATGATCGAGCACGCCGAAGACCAGCTGTCGCGCCGAGGCCCCCCGACGCTCGAGCGACGCGCGGCCAGGCGGGCGGCTTGGCGAGCGCCGGCCGTCGACGATCTCATCTCCCATGTCCAGCCCCTACCCGAGCTGACCATGCGCTTCGAGGGCTCGCCGCTCGAGCTGCGCTGCACGGCTCGGGGACTGCGGGCGTCGCATCCCAACGCCAGGGAGCTGCTCGTGGTCGCGGCGGAGCCCGACGGCTCCACCCGGGTGCTCACCCACATCCGTTCCGACGCCGCCGGGCTCGACGAAGCCCTCGACTACCAGCCCGACCGTGGAGCTCGTGTGGTGGCGATCGCGGCCAACCATGCCCTCGAGTCCGAGCACTGGCGCATGTGGCTCGAAGATGCCGTGGCCGCTGACGAGCTGAGCGACCTCATCCAGGAACACAGCTCCCACTACGCGCACGTGACCGAAGCGACCATCCCACCGCCGCTGCGGTCCTCCCTGTTGCGGCTCCAGGAAGATCCGCTGGCACCTGCCAGCCCAGCTGTGACAGCGCTGCTGAAGCAGGCCTCCGCTGCCGGACGCGCCGACAAGGCGGCCACGGCCGCGGAGTTCTACCGTCAGGCGATGGACCTCTCCTTGGAGCGTGGCGACGCCACGGGGCAGATCAAGGCGGGGATCGGCATCGCGATGGCGTTGAGCGGCCTGGGCTTTGCCGACGACGGCGACAAGGCGCTTCGCTGGGTCGTCGAAGCTCACACCCTGGATTGGGACTGGGCCGCCAGGGTGTGCCAGCAACTGGCCACCGACGCGATGCACAGGATGGACTTCGGGGATGCACGACGCTGGGCGGATCAGTCCGATGCCATCAGCCCCGAACCGCAGGCCTGGGGAGAAAAGCTCAAGGCCAGCATCCTCTTCAATCAAGAGGAATGGAGCGACCTGAGCCGGGTGCTGGCGGGGCTGGCCGACATGGAACTGCCTGCTCTCCAGACAGCGCACAACGACTCGTTGGCCGTCATGGCCGCCGCGCACCAGGGTCACCCCACCCAGGCCGAAGAGCTGTTCAGAGCGATCTCGCTGCCCCAAGACGCCCCACTCGAAGTGCTCCTGCACTGGCTCGCAGTGGAGGTCACGGTGGAGCTCGCCGCAGGGAGGGAGGTCGACTGGGGCGAGCTGGTCCGTTCGGTCACGTCGATTCTCGGACAACGGGATGGTGGCCTGCTGTCGTCTTGGGACTATCCACCGCTCCTTCGTCTCGTCGAAGAGGCACGCGGGGCGGATACCATGGAGGCGGCCGCCTCTCTGATGCGCCTCAGGTTCCTCGACTGTGCCCGTGCGGCCTCGTCGGAGCACCGACTCCTGGGCTTGTGTCGCTCCCCACGGGGCGTGCTCTGCATAGAACCCACCCGGCTCGCCCGGGTTCGCTGGCTAAGGATGCCCGAAGGTCGTCTCCAGGAGCTGCTGGCGGACGCTCGCCGAGAGGTTCTGACGGGAGCGTCGGGCCAGGCTGTCGGCCGGGTTGCCGACTTGCTGTTCGGCCGCCACGAAGCCGGCGACGGTCCCATCTGGGTCGGTTCCGACGGTCTGCTGGCGGAGGCTCCCGTGGCTGCCATCTACGACGCAGCGCACGGGGACCGCGGAGCTGGCGTTTCGTTCCGCGAGCTGGTGGGACATCGCAAGCCGCCGCCGCAGCGCCAGCCCGGAAGCGTCGACATCGTGAGCATCGCGGACGCCCAGGGGAACCTGCCGTGGGCGTCTCGGGAAGTGGTTCCTTCCGAGGCGTCGGTCTGGGCCCGGGGCGCCTCGGCGGTCAAGGAGTGCCTCGCCATGAAGGCTCCGTGCGGGCTCCTGCACATCGGCGTTCATTCCCGAAGGGTGCAAGGTGTTCCGCAGCTGCTGTTCCACGATGGTCCCATGGGGCCCGTGGAGATCGAAAAGCTATCGCTCCCCGGTGCTCCCGTGGTCTTGCTGGCGGGGTGCTTCACCGCAGCGGCGCAGGCCGAAAAGGGCGTGGAGCGATCCATCGCGGACGCGTTCTCGAGGGCGGGAGCATCCGCGGTGATCGCGACACGATGGGCCGTCGAGGATCGCGAGACCTACCAATTCGTCAGGCGGATCGTCGAAGCGTGGCCTTTCGAAGACCCGGCAGAGCAGGTGGCTCTGGCTTGTCGCGACCTCCGACGTGTTGGCGCGTCCCCCCGGTGTTGGGCGGCACCAATTGTGTATTGAATCTATTTTCCAAAAATAAAAGAAGCCTGCGAAAACAGGCATTGTAAGGCATTGAGTGGAATAATAGCTATTTGGCTCCCAGAACGACATAGGAGCCGACATGGGTGTCGACAACAGATGGCCTGACTTCATGCCCACCATTTCTCTCGAGCTCACGGTATCCAGCGGTACCTTGAGCATCGGTACCAACTCCGCCCTCGAGAACCACGGCGACTACGACTGGAGTCCCGACCAGGTGCGGGGCAAGTTGCTCAAGAACGGTACCTTCGCGTCGCTCCTCTCCATCAACAGCAGCACCGGCGCGATCACGATGGCCAGCGGCATCTCCGTGTCCAACAACGACGAGATCGAGGCCAGCTTCGAGTTCGTGTCCAAGGTCTCGAATCCGTGGGTCACCCGCATCTACGGCCTGCGCGTCTGCACCATGACCGTGAGCGGCGACGGCACCACGACCTTCGACGACAGCAGCAACACCATGCCCGTCCCTGGCTGGAAGCTCGCATTCGGCTGGGATGCGACCGACAAGCTGAAGGTTGGCGTGAAGGTGGACGACGCGGACGGTTCTTCCCGCGACATCAGCCTGTCCACCCGACTCTGGGGTCCGGGCGGCGCGGATGACAGCAGCACCACCATCGATCTGAGTGACACCACCAACGCCCAGACGCACACCGCCGACTTCAAGCAGCACGACATCAAGGTGGCTGCGCAGGTGCAGTTCTCACTCGCGAACTCGGCGAGCAATCCAAAGGTCGAGGACACCATCAACCTCCTGCTCTTCGAGCCCACCGAGGTCGACAGCTACCCCACCAACTTCCCCACCACGGGGACCATGATCACGGTGACCAAGCCCACCAACTACTGGTCGGCGAAGCTCGACGACTAGGCGAGCCTGAGAGCGGAACCGTCCCCCGTCGGCGCGGCCGGCGGGGGACTCGTCCTTCGGTCAGATGAGGCAATTCATTGTTGTGCCCTTCGGGACGTGTCATATAGTGGGTATTCGGAGTCCGTATTCCGAATAAACCAAACCCGTGACCCGTCCCCCATGAACGAAATCCTCGGCATCTCCACCGCCGCCAACCTGGGCATCCACGCCCTGGGCGGCGACTCGGGCGAGGGTGCCCCGTGAGCGGAACCCCGGGCACGCGTCCGTCCCCCTCGCGTCTCCGCTTCGATCTGCTGGAGCTGTCGGGCTCTTTGGGGGATCTCGGTACCTTCCTGCCGCTGACCGTGGCCATGGCCGTCGCCTGCGACCTCGACTTGGCCACCATCCTCGTGGCGACCGGTGTGGTCACCATCTGGTCCGGCGTGCTCTTCCGCCAGCCCATCCCCGTGCAGCCCATGAAAGCCATCGCGGCGGTGGCCATCGCCGAGGGACTGACGCGGGGGGAGCTGTACGCGTCGGGAATCTTGATGGGCGTTGTGATGCTCGCGCTGGCCTACTCGGGGGCGGTGGAGGCGGCCGCGCGCCGGATCCCCAAGGCGGTGGTCCGCGGGGTCCAGATCGGTGTGGGCGCCAAGCTGGTGTTGACGGGGCTGCGGTGGCTGGCAGAGCTACCCGTCGTCGGACTGGACAGCCAGGTCGTGGCGCTGCTGGTCGCTGCTGCGGCGCTGGTGACGCTGCTGTTTCGCAAGCCCGCGGCGTTGTTGGTCTTCGGCATCGGCGCTGCGATCATGCTGCTGCGCGACCCTGGCATGGTGCTCGCGATCTCGCCGTCGCTCCCTGTGATCCCCAGCCCGCCGTCCGATCCCGGGACCTGGGGCAGCGCGGCGCTGGTCGGGGCCTTGCCGCAGCTGCCGCTCACCCTGCTGAACTCGGTGCTGGCTGTCTGCGCCCTGAGTGAGATGTACTTTCCCGGTCGGGGCGTCTCGCCGCGGCGCATGGCCGTGTCGGTGGGCCTGATGAACCTGGTGGGCGTGGTGCTGGGGGGGATCCCAACCTGCCACGGCTCGGGCGGGCTGGCGGCCCAGGTGCGCTTCGGCGCCCGCAGCGGCGGTAGCATGGTCATGCTCGGCACGATGAAGCTCGCCGTGGGGCTGTTGCTGGGGGCTTCGCTGGTGGGCCTTGCTCACCTCTTCCCCATGTCGGTCCTCGGCGTCACGCTGGTCATCGCGGGCGTGGAGCTGGCGCGGGTGGCCAGCGGGTCCATCCGCTTGGGTGGCCTGGTGATGGCGGTCCCCACGGCGCTCACCATCGTGCTCGTTGACACGAGCACCGGCTTCCTCGTGGGGATGGCCGTCGTCGCAGTGC
The DNA here is from genome assembly GCA_964532635.1 of uncultured Enterobacterales bacterium. Classification (GTDB taxonomy): domain Bacteria; phylum Myxococcota_A; class UBA796; order UBA796; family JAFGLY01; genus CALDOK01. Next base: position 1,207 of record CAZHIK010000429.1, on the reverse strand, counting down.
AGCACACCCCGATCTGGCCGGCGGTGCTCGGCCCCCTGGCCGAACGCCTGTCGTACCGCCACGACCCTGTCGAGGCGAGGATCAGGCGCGGCTGAAGCGCCCCCTGCCCAACCGCTCGCCGAGCTCTTCGACCTGCGCCAGATCGGCCTGGGTGTTGACGTTGGTGAAGACCCGGAGGTCACCCGTCCACGGCAGCACGGTGGTGGGCACGACGTCGAACAGGTCGAGCACCTTGAAGTCGCCTCGCAGCAGTTGGCCCTCGATCCCGCCCATGACGCCGGGGCCATACCAACCCACCAGCGGCTCGCGGCCGCGGGCGTGGCCGTAGATGGCCACGCTGTCCGGCTGCCCGGCGGCCACCAGGGGGGCGATGTCCTCGGCCTCGATCAGCGGCAGGTCGCAGGCCAGCACCAGAACCGGGGCGCCGCCGGCCGCCTGCAGCCCCGCCTGGATGCCCCGCAGGGGCCCGTGGCCGTGGTGGAGGTCCGGCACCACGGGCAGCCCGAACGGCGCGAACGGGGCGGGCTGGTTGGCGGACAGCAGCACGCGGGAGCAGTGGGGATGGAGGGCCTCGATGGCGTAGGCAAGCATGGGCTCGCCACGGAACGGCACGAGGGCCTTCAGGCCGCCCCCCATGCGCCGCCCGCGCCCCCCGGCCAGGACGAGGCCGACGGGGCGCGGGTCGTGGACGCAGGTGTCAGCTGCCATCGAGGAAGCGGGCGACCAAGAGATCGCAGATCCCGGCCGCGTCGTCCAGGTGGAACACCGGCACGTCCAGCTCCCAGGAGCTGTCGCTGGCCACCGCGAACAGGGTGGGATCGTGCTCGGCGCCGCGGCACATCAGCGCTGGACTCCGCGCGGCGCGGTGGACCTCGAGCTTGGGCATGGAGCTGCGCTTGAAGCCCTCGGTCAGGACAAGATCGAGGCCCTGGCAGTACTCTCCGATGAGCTCTCCGACGGGCCGCTCCTCCCGCGTCGGGTTCTGCTTGACCAGCGCCAGCTTGCGCGGCGAGGAGATGAGCATCGCGTCCGCACCGGCCTGGGTCAGCCTCCAGGAGTCCTTGCCTTCGTGGTCGATGTCGAAGTCGTGGGCGTCGTGCTTGACGGCCCCCACGGTGTAGCCGCGGCGCCTGAGCTCCCCGATGAGCTTGACGAGCAGGGTGGTCTTTCGGGTGCCGCTGTTGGCTACGATCGGGACGATGGTGGG
>CAZHIK010000428.1:0-7760 GCA_964532635.1 uncultured Enterobacterales bacterium | reverse complement strand
GCCGCCAACCGGTTGAGCGGCGCGTCCGCCCAGGAGGGCGGCGAACTCGTTCTTCGCGACACCCTGATCGAAGCCACCGAGTGGGATCCGATCTGGCAGGGCGGCTATGGCATCCAGGTCATCGGCGGGGGAGTGCTGCAAGCCGACGACTGCCGGGTACTCCGGAACACATCGGCGGGGATCTACTGCGGCGAAGGCGGTGGCAGCGTAGAGCTCCAAAGGACCACCATCATGGACACCCGAGCCCGCCCGGACGGTACCGGCGGCTTCGGGCTGCAGACTTCACACGGTTCGAGCCTCCGCGCGTCGGACTGCATCGTGAGAAGAAACACCTACCTGGCCTTGAATGCACAGGGAGCCAGCACCATGGTCCACCTGCACGGCTGTGCGCTCGACGACACCCTCCCCAACCCACAGGGGCTCGGCGGCTTCGGCGCACAGGTCTACGACGGCGCCACCCTCACGGCCGAAAACTGCTCGTTCTCCCGAAACCAGCACTTCGGGGTGGTCGCCGACTCCGGAGCCGAAGTGTCGCTCCTGGATTCCGTCGTGGCCGCCACCGAGCAGGGCACGATCTACATGGTCGGCCAGGGCCTGCTGGCCCAGGATGGCGCCCGAGTGACGGGAAAGGGCCTGACCCTCGAGGACAACCACGGGCCGGGAGTGCTGGCCACCAATCCAGAGACCGAGTTCTCCTGTACCGGCTGCACCCTACGGGGAAACCAGTTCGCTCGGGTAGTGGTCGGAGGAGCCGCCATGTCCCTCGAAGCGAGCGAGGTGCTGAACACGGCTGTGCACCCGGACCTGGGAGGTGGGGTCGGTATCCACGCCGTCGCGGACGACAATGGTTCCCCGTCCGCCCTGCGGATCGAAGGCAGCGTCATCACAGACAACCCAATCGCCGGCATCAGGATGGAGGGACCGGGAAGCTACCGACTGCTCGACAACACGATCCAGGGAGGCGAGGGCGAACTCCACGGTTCCAGAGAGGTATGCGGCGACGCGATCTTCGCCGCGGGCGGGGTGACGAGCTGGGACGGTTCGTCCGGCTTGCTGCTCGAAGGCAACCGGATCAGCGCGGGCCAAAGCTCCGGGCTGATGCTCGCCAACGCCAGCGCCACACTGGCCGGCAACCACTGGTCCGACAACACCGTTGACCTCGTCCGCCAAGGCGAAGCCTGTAGCGAGCCTCCCCAGGGCTTCGACACCGAACCCATCGCCACATCCGAGCTGTGCCCCGCATGGGACTACCCGGTCTGCAGCGACGCCTTCACTGTCGTGCTCGAGGCAGAGGGATTGGTCATGGGTATGCCAGCACCGAGCAAGCCCCAACATCTCCTCCCCTCCCTCCAAGATGCGCCCCCGCGCACCTACCAGCGCGCGGGGGCGGGACCATGAAGCGGCACTAGGCCACCGCCACCTCACCCTCGGGAACGGCCGTGGGGTTCAGCTTGGACAGGATGGCGATGCGCAGGCGGCCGGCCAGGGACGGGTCGGCGGCCAGGCGGGCGGCCACGGCGTCCTTGCCCTGGCCCATGCTGTCCTCGTCCCAGGAGTACCAGGCGCCGTTCTTGGTGAGGATCTCGTGCTTCAGGCCGAGGTCCACCAGCTCGTGGGTGGCCGAGATGCCCTCGCCGTAGATGAGGTCCAGCTCCACCTGGCGGAAGGGCGGGGCCAGCTTGTTCTTCACCACCTTGATGCGTGTGCGGTTGCCGTACAGCTCGCCGCCCTTCTTGAGACCTGAGATGCGACGGATGTCCACGCGGACCGAGGCGAAGTAGCGCAGGGCCTTGCCGCCGGAGGTGGTCTCGTTGGAGCCGAAGGTCACGCCGATCTTGTGACGGACCTGGTTGATGAACAGCAGGATGGCGTTGGAGCGGGACACACACGTGGCGAGCTTGCGCATGGCCTTGGACATCAGGCGCGCTTGCAGGCCCACCTGCACGTCGGTCATGGTGCCCTCGAGCTCGGCCTGGGGCACCAGGGCGGCCACCGAGTCCACCACCACCAGCTCCACGGCACCCGAGCGCACCAGCACCTCGGCGATCTCGAGGGCCTGCTCACCGCAGTCGGGCTGGGCCACCAGCAGCTCGTCCATCTTCACGCCCAGCTTGGCGGCGTAGATGGGGTCGAGGGCGTGCTCGGCATCGATGAAGGCCGCGGTGCCGCCGCTGGCCTGGACCGAGGCGATGGCGTGAAGGGCCAAGGTGGTCTTGCCGCTGGCCTCAGGGCCGTAGACCTCCACCAGCCGGCCGCGAGGATAGCCACCGCAGCCCAGGGCGAGGTCGAGGCCGAGGGAGCCGCTGGAGACGGTCTCGACCTCGAGGCGCGCCTTGTCGTCCATGCGCATGATGGCGCCCTTGCCGTGGCAGCGCTCGATGGTCTGGAAGGCCGCGGCCAGGGCCTGCTGGCGCTGAGCGGGATCGATCTGTGTGTTCATGACGGGTCCTCCTCAGGGGGGGATTCAGGGGGTTGGTGAGCCGCCGGCCGCCACCCGAGCGCCCCGAGCGTGGTCCGCCGCCACCCCGTGCTCGGGCGGGGGCACCACGGTGAGGACGACCAGGTAGCGCCGGTCGGAGCGAGCCCCGGACGGTGCCGGGATCGAAAAATCCAGAGGGGCCAGGCAGGAGCCCATGCACAGGTCGTCGCCTACAACCCGCCAGGTCCCTCTGGGATGAACGAGCAGCCAGGCCCGCACGGACTGGCTTTCACGAGGAGTGGTCTCGAAGAGCGCCAGCGGCAGATCGCGCACCGAGCGATCGGGCCACTCCACCACCGCCCAGTCGCCCTCGATGCGGTCGATGACGCCAGGCTGGGCGCTCACCCCCAACAAAGCCGCCAGCAGCAGGCCGGTCATCGATGCCCCCCGGCCGTGGCGCTGGCCGCCTCGCCGTCGCCGGCATCGGACACCAGGGCGAGGGGGAGCGGGCTGGGCGGACGCAGGCGATCGTCGCAGGGCATGGTGTCCCGGAACTGCAGGGCCTCCATCAGGTGGTGGCGCTCCACACGGTCTTCACCCTCGAGATCCGCGATGGTTCGGGCAACCTTGAGCAGCCGGGCGTGGGCTCGGCCGCTCAGGGCGTGGCGTTCGATGAAGTCACGCAGCAGCCACAGCGCCTCGGACCGAGCGTTGGCCTGCAGGCGCACCTGCTCACCGCAGAGGTCGGCGTTGCACACCAGCGGACCACCCTCGAAGCGAGCGCTCTGGATCGAGCGGGCCGCCACCACGCGCTCGCGAACGGCCGCCGAGCTCTCCCCCGGGGGAGCATTCACCAGGTCCTCCGCCGAGACCGGAGCCAGCTCAACCTGGAGATCGATGCGATCCAGCAGCGGGCCGCTCATGCGCCCAAGGTAGCGGTGCACCTGACCCTCGCTACAGCCGCAGGCCCGCCGGGGGTGGCCCAGGTAGCCGCAGGGGCAGGGATTGGCGGCCGCCACCAGCGAAAACGCCGCCGGGAAGCGCGCCGAGCCCATGGCCCGCGCGAGGGTGACCACCCGGTCCTCGAGGGGCCCCCGCAGCAGCTCGAGCACCGAGCGCTGGAACTCGGGCAGCTCATCGAGGAAGAGCACGCCGTGGTGGGCCAAGCAGGCCTCGCCCGGGCGCAGCCGGGCCGAGCCCAACATCCCCGCCGAGGTGATGCTGTGGTGGGGGGCACGGAAGGGGCGCGCCGCCATCAGGCCCGCCCCGGCAGGGCGCAGCCCAGCCACGCTGTGGATCCGGGTGACCTCGATGGCCTCCTCGAAGTCCATGCGGGGCAGAATGGTGGGCACCCGAGCGGCGAGCATGGTCTTCCCGCAGCCCGGCGGCCCGAGCATCAGCATGTTGTGGCCCCCCGCGGCCGCGATCTCCATGGCCCTGCGGGCCAGCAGCTGCCCCCTCACCTCGCTCAGGTCCAGTGCGCTACCCGGAGGCTCCGGCAAGGCCAGCGGCGGCTCGGGGAGCGTGCGCTCCCCGCGCAGGTGCTGCAGCACACCGGTCAGATCATGCGCCGCGCGCACCTCGAGTCCCCGCACCACCGCCGCTTCCGAAGCGCAGGCCGCCGGCAGGATCAGCTCACGGCAGCCGTCGTCCCGTGCCATCAAGGCGATGGCCAGGGCCCCTCGCACCGGCCGCAAGGCGCCACTGAGGGACAGCTCCCCCGCCAGCACCCGGCCCTCGAGGACGCCGGCCGGGATCACGCCATCGGCCGCCAGCACCGCCGCGGCGATGGGCAGGTCGAAGGCGGTGCCCTCCTTGCGCAGGTCGGCGGGGGCCAGGTTGATGACCACCCTCGCCCGCGGCCACTTCAGTCCCTGGGCCACCACCGCCGAGCGCACCCGCTCGGCGGCCTCGCGCACCGAGCTGGCGGCCAGCCCCACGATCAAGACGGCGGGGAGGCGCTTGAGGATGTCCACCTCCACACGAACGGGAATCCCCTCGACGCCGACTACCGCACCGCTGGTGGTCATCACGGACATGGACACCTCCTCGCTGGTCGCCGCGGGAAGGAGCACAGGCCGTGCCAACGGGCTGCCAGGACAAGGATCCCCTCCACCACGGGTTCCATGTCTCGGGATCCGTCGACGATCGTCGAAAGTTCGACGGCGGATCCGACGATCCGCGCCCCACCAAGGAGCCATGTCCCCCGCAACGCACCACCCGGGTCAGAGACCCATCGACCGCAGGAAGATGCTGATCCGCGTCAAGTCCTCACCGATGAAAGAAACGGATCCGCTCACACGTTGTGTCTAAGCGAATGGACGAATGAAATTTCGTCCCTACCGTCCCGATAGGAACAACAGGAGGTAGCACCATGCAACCCTGGATCGCCGAGCGCATCGAACGAGAGCGCGAACGTCAGTCCGAGCGAGCGCGCCTCCCCCTCTACATCGAGCCTCCCGCCCTGCCCCGGCACAGCGAGGACCTCAGCCACGAGCCCCCCCGCGAGGAACGCGGCTGGTGCGAGATCGACGACACCCTCGACTCCATCATCGACACCACCATCTAGTTCCTCCAGGGGCCGGACCCGGATAGGGTTCGGACATGCGCAGTAGCTCCCTGAACGTCATCGCAACCCTGGGCTCCGCCACCGCCAGCCCGGCCGCCGTCGCCGCGCTACGCGACGCTGGCGCAGACATGGTCCGCCTCAACGGCGCCCACCTACGCCCCGGCAAACTGGCCGCACTGCTCGACCTGGCCGAGCGTGGCGGCTTCACCCCGGACCGTGTGGTGGTAGATCTCCAAGGCGCCAAGACCCGCCTGGGCTGGCTGGCGGCGCCGGTGGCCGTGCGCGCGGGCGAGCGCCTGCATCTGATCCCCGAGGGTCAAGCTCCACCGGCACAGGGCGTGGTCACCGTGGATCGCGCCGCTTTCCTGCGCGCCCTGAGCGCTGGAGACCGCCTGCGAGTGGACGACGGCCGCTTTGGGCTGAAGGTCCTTGCCGTGCACGGAACCCGGGTCTCGGTGGAGGCCGAACAAGACGGCGAGCTGAAGCCACGCAAGGGCCTGGCGCGCTGGGGCTCCGAGGTTCACCTCGAGGTCCACCTGCTGCCCAGCGACAAAGCCCTCATCGACCGGGCCGCCAAGCGCGGAGTCCAGGCCTTCGCCGTCAGCTACGCCCGTCACCCCGACCTGCTCCGCCTGGTGCGGCGCTACGCGCGCAACGCCGCACCCGACAGCTCCATCCGGATCTTCGCCAAGCTCGAGCAGCCCTCGGCCCTCGAGGCCTGGTCGGTGCTGGCCGAAGCCTCGGACGCCCTGTGGCTCTGCCGCGGCGACCTGGGGGCCGAGGTGGGCCTGGAGCACCTGCCGGCGCTCCAACGCAGCCTGCTGGCGCGGGCCCTGCCCGGCACTCCGCTGCTGGTGGCGGGCCAGGTGCTGCACCACATGTGCTCCAGCCCGCGCCCCACACGCAGTGAAGCCTGCCACGTGCACAACCTGATCGAGGCCGGCGTGGCAGGCTTCGTGCTGTCCGACGAGACAGCCCTGGGCCCCCACGGGCCCGAGGCCGTCCGCTGGCTGGAGCGCCTGTTCGCGGTGGGCGACCCCACCGCGGCACCCTGATCGTCAGAAGACGTCGGCTTCGATGTCGAAGTAGTTGGGCGGGTGGGCGCAGGCGGGGCACTTGCCCGGGGGCTCGGTGCCTTCGTGCACGTAGCCGCACTTGCGGCACTTCCACTTCACGGCCTCGTCGCGCTTCAGCACGGTGCCAGCCTCGACCCGGGCAAGCAGGGCACGGAAGCGGTCTTCGTGGGCCTTCTCAGCACGGCCGATCATGAGGAAGGCAGCGGCGACCTGGGGGAAGCCCTCGGCCTTGGCGACCTCTGCGAACTGCGGGTAGAGCTCGGTCCACTCTTCGTTCTCACCGTCGGCAGCGGCCTTCAGGTTCTCGGCAGTGGTGCCGATCACGCCCGCCGGGTAGGCCGCAGTGATCTCGACCACGCCACCCTCGAGGAAGCGGAAGAAGGTCTTGGCGTGCTGCTCTTCGTTGATGGCCGTCTCGATGAACAGGTCGGCGATCTGCAGGTAGCCTTCCTTGGTCGCGACCTTGGCGGCGTAGGTGTAGCGGTTCTTGGCCTGGGACTCGCCCGCGAAGGCCTTCAACAGGTTCTGCTCGGTCTGCGTGCCCTTGATGCTGGACATGGGTTCTCCTAATCAGCAGTGGTGATTGGTCAGAATGGACAGTTCTCTAGCGCGACGCGTCGTTCCGATCACGCGCGCCTGGGATCTTGGACGAAGCCGGTCAGCTCGCCGATGGTGGCACCGCTCTCGATGGCTCGACGCACAGGGCCGGCCAGGGCGAGATCGCCGTAGAGGCAGGCGCCCACCAGGCGGCCATCCCGAGCCGCCAGCCGCACGTAGCGGTGCGGGGACTGGTCCTCGTAGACCTGGACATCGGGGCCTTCGGCGTGGACCTCACCAAAGCTGGCCACAGGGACATCGAGCACCTTGAGCATGGCCGCGGGGGGCGGGGCGCGGAAGGCGGCCTCGCCCCCGGTGGCGGTGATGCCAGCGACGCGGCCCTGCTCCTGGGCGATGGGCCACAGGCCGAAGCTCCGACCCTCGCACTCGGCCACGTCGCCCGCCGCGAGCACGTGGGGATCGGAGCTGATCATGCGAGCATCCACCTGCACGCCCCGTGGACCCACCTCGAGTCCGGCGCGGGCGGCCAGCTGGCTGTTGGCGCGGATACCGGTGGAGACGACGACCAGCTCGGCGGGGATCTCAGCGGCGTCCCGGATCTCCACCGCGTAGACGGACTCGTCACCGAGGATGCCCGCCACCTGCACCCCGCAGTGGACCTGGACGCCCAGGGCGCGGAGCCGGGCCTCGAGCAGTCGGCCTGCGGGTTCGGTGAGCTGCCGGGGCAGCAGCCAGGGCTGACCTTCGATGACGGACACGCGGCAGCCCCGAGCCGCGAGCCCCACCGCGGCCTCGAGGCCCAGCAGGCCGCCGCCGATGACGGCGACCCAGCCGTCGCGTCGGCAGCGCTGCAGGATGCGTCGAGCCTGATCGAGGGTGCGCAGCACGGTGACGCAGTCGCGCTGAACGCCGGGGATCGGGGGCACGAAAGCGTGGGCGCCGTTGGCCAGGATCAGCCGGTCATAGGACAGGGTGCGGCCGTCGGACAGGCGCAGCTCTCGGCCCTCGAGGTCGATGCTGCGGGCTTGCCCCAGCACCCGCCGGATGCGCTGCTTCTGGAACCAAGCCTCGTCGTGCATCACCATCTTCTCATCGCTCACCTGACCTGCCAACAGGCGGGTGAGATCGATGCGGCGAT
>CAZHIK010000427.1:0-7778 GCA_964532635.1 uncultured Enterobacterales bacterium | reverse complement strand
GCTTCTTGCCCATGGACGTTCCTCCGAGGGGCGCCATGTAACCGAAAACCACCCCTCAGAAGCGACCGCCCAGCACCAGGCTCACGCCGCCGGCCCAGCCGTGGTGCCACTCTCCGCTGTCGGTGTACCAGAGGTAGCCGCCGCTCACGGCCAAGCGCGCCATGGCCGGGTAGCGGGGCAGCCAGCACAGGCTCATAGTGGGCTGGGGAGAGAGCGACGCGGCCAGCAGGTGCTGCTCCCCATCGGGCAAGGGATCATCGAAGAACCAGCGCCCGTCGGTGTCGCCCTGCAGCAAGTAGGCGTTGAGGTTCAGCCCACCTCGGACCTGCCAGGTGCCGTAGCGGATGGGGTGCTCCATGGTGACGCCGCCCTCGAGGATCGGGCGTGGCCAGCGGGCCATGAAGCCGCCGTGGAGGATGGTCTCCCAGCCGCCGCCAGGGAAGCGGGGCACGTGCAGCTCACCCCGGCCGGTGGGCCCAGAGGGCATAGGATCGATGATGGTGGAGAACCCCAGGCCCGTGGCCAGGCGCACGTGATCCCGGTGCAGCAGCTTGTCGGCATCCAAGCGCTCCCCATGGTCCAGGGACATGCGCTGGCGAGCCACCACCCGTCCATCCTGATCTTCGAGGATCACGGTGTGCTGCCCCGGTGGCACCACCACCTGGCCGGGCAGCTCCCCCTTGACAAGGCCGTCGATGAGCACCACCAGCCCCGCCAGGCTGTCCTGGTAGCTGGCCAGCAGGCCCTGGCCTTGTTGGCTGCGCTCGCCCGAGAGCACCACGGGATCGGCCCCGGTGATCTCGGCCCGGGCGTAGGCCCGCTGGGTGCCGCTGGTGAAGTCCCAGGTGGCCCCGCGGGCGTGATCGTGGGCCTCGGTGACGGTGACGGCGCCGTCACCATCCAGATCGCCTTCTTCGAGGGCCTCGAGGAAGAACCAGGTGTAGATGTCGTGGCCCAGCTCCGGCGACTCCCGGGCGACCTCGTTCCAGGCGCAGACCCCGATGACCACCACGGCCTCGCTCACCTCCCTCAGGGGCGGCACAGCCAGGCCCTTGGTGCCCTCCATGGCCTGGGCCATGTCCGGTGAGAGCACGGACTTGCCCTGGCCGGCGTGGCAGGTGGCCAGCAGCAGCACCTTGCGCCTGCTGGGCAGGCGCTCGAGCCACGCGAGCACCTCGTCGTGGGCCAGGCCCGAGCCACGCACGTCGTCCAACTGGGTGTCGGCCAGCACCAGGTACTGCTCGAGGTCCTCACCGTGGCCTCGGGCCAGGGTGCCGTGGGTGGAGAAGTAGACGAACACGGTGTCGTCGGCGGAGGCCACCCGCTCCTCGACCTGGCGCATGGCCTCGAGCACGCCGGCGCGGGTGGCACCGTCGGCCGCGGTCAGGGCGTGGACCTCGTCGAAGTGGCCCCGGTCGGGATCGAGCAGGACCTCCTCGAGGGCTCGCACATCGTTGGCGGTGTAGCGCAGGTTCGTGAAGCCACCGTCGAAGGTCTCGGGCCCCACCAGCAGGGCCACCCGCCGGCCACGAAAGAGGGCCTCGGCCTCGCGCACGTCCACGGCCTCGGCGGGGATCACCCGCGGCCCGCCGAAGGCGACGGCGACCGCCAACAGCAGGCCCAGGATCATGGCGCAATCTCCACGACCAGGCTGTCGTAGGCCACCCAGCTGCGGTGCTCGCCCGACCGCCAGGGGCCCGCCACCTCGCTGACGGCGTCCACCGGCAGGGTCGAGGCCGCGGCCACGATGGTGATGGGGCTGGGCACATCGACCAGGTCGAGCACCACCCAGCTGCCACCGACGCCCACCGGCGCGCTGCCCGCCGCCTGCAGCTCGGGCACGGCGCCCGGCGCGGGGGCCATGTGCACGACCTCGCCCGCTCCGTCGACCACGAACAGGTAGCGAGCGGCCGGGCGGTCGACCTCGATCTCGAACAACAGCAGCTCGCTGGAGGCCACCTGCTCGCCGGCCCCGACCCGCCGGCCAAGATCGACGCGGCTGCCTTCCTGCTGGCCCACCACCACGCGCAGCTCCAGCTCGGGGGGCGCGGGCACGGCCTCGCCGTCGCCCTTGATGCCGTCGTAGGGATCCGGCTGCCGGAAGAACAGCAGCAGGGCGGCGGCCATGGCGAAGGCCACCACGATGCCGGCCGGGGCGCGCCAGCGGGGACGTCGGACCCGGGCTGCGGGGGTGGCATCGGGGAGCTCGGCTCTGACGTCCTGCCACAGGGCGTCCCGCTCCACGGCGCTCAAGGGCTCTGCCAGGGACGGGTCGAGGATGTCGCTGGCTTCGACGAAGCGCAGCAGGTCGTCCAGCTCGAAGCCGCTGTCATCCAAGGCCCGCTCGCAGACCTCGCAGGGCTGCTCGAGGTGCTCCCGCAGGCGGCTGGCCTGGGCCGGGTCGAGGGATCCGTCCAGGATGGCGTCGATGGTGGTGGGATCGAGGTGGGTCATGGCCCTTCCTCCTCATCCAGGGCGGCGGCCAGACGGCCCATCATGCGCTTGCGGGCCCAGCTGCGGAAGCGCATCAGGCGGGTGGTCACCGCGGTGCGGGACAGGCCCAGGCGCTCGGCGATCTCGTCGGTGGTGTGGGGCGGCTCCCGGTAGAACAGCAGGGCGGCTTCGCGCAGCTTTGGATCGGGGCAGGCCTCGATGACCTCGGCCACGATGCGCTGGGCGCGCTCGCCGCGAGCCGGGCTGGGCCGCGGCTCGTGGACCAGGCGTTCCACCGCCGCCGCTTCGCGCTGCTTGTGCTCGATCCAGCGCAGGCAGCAGCGCCGGGTGGTGGTCATCAGCCACTTGGGGAAGGCCTGGGGATCCCGCAGCGTCGGGAGCGCGGTGAAGGCCCGCACGAAGGCCTCCTGGGTCAGGTCGTGGGCGGCCTCGCGGTCGCCTCGGCAGAAGCGCAGGCAGAAGCCGAAGACCCGGTCCACGTGCTCGTCGTACAGCGCCCGCTGAGCTGCCCGATCGCCCCGCTGGGCGCGAGCGACGGTCAGGGAGATGGGATGTGGCTGGGAGGACATGGACAGCGGCGATGCGAGGCTTCGGTGATCGAAGGAAAGGACACCGAAGAAGCTCGACACCGGGACCTCGCATACCGCTGACACATGAACCTCGCAATTCGTTGACGATCAGAGCCGGATGGACAGGCCGCCGCCGAGCTCCGCCCAGCCCCGGGAGCCGTCCAGGGGCTGGCTCCAGTCGGCGCGGCCGGCGAAGGTCAGGCCCCAGAAGACCAACCAGTTGATCCGCAGGCCCGTGCGCACGCCCAGGCTGGTGTCCAGCACGCCGGTCTGCAGGCCGGGGACAGGCTCGGTGCTAAGGGCGCCGGGCAGCTGCACACCCCAGCTGTCGGGCACCCGCAGCGGAAGGTTCAGCTCGGGGTAGGCCACCACCGAGATGCGCCACCACTGGCCATCCAGAGGCGAGGCCATCAGGCCCATGCCCATGCTGGCGGCGGCGTAGCCGGGGACGTTGCCCAGCTCGGCCGTGAGCCCGAAGTGGGGCACGGCGCCGTAGTCCAGGCTGCCACGCATCACGAAGCCCTGGTCGGGGCTGCCGCCGAAGGTGGCGCCCGCCACCACACGGCCGGGGTCGGCCTGGGCCACGCCCAGCGAGATCAGGAGGGGAAACAGCAGGCTCATCAGGGCACCTCGATGTGGGGCACGACGCCGTGGACGGACATGGCGCAGGTGCCGTCACCCACCTCTCCATCGGGGCGGAAGTGGCGGCAGCCGCGGTGGGGGCAGCGGTGTCGGGGAGCCGGAGTGTCACGCCGCAGGGCGGCCTCGGCGTCGATGGGAATGGCGAGCATGGCGGCGAAGCCACAGCCCCCAAGCAGCACGCTGCGACGAGAGAGATCGAGACTCATGGGGTCCTCCTGGGGTTCAGTCGGCGGCCTGGAGCACGCGGTCCCACTCCTCGGGATCGCTTTGCTCGAGGGCCTCGATGAGAGCGCCGATGTCCACGGGATCGGCCTTGGGATCCTCGGGGCCCGACAGCACGGTCACCACGGTCTGGCCGGAGGGCACGCTCCCGGGTCGAGGGGCTTGGAAGGTCCGGGCGTCGGGGTCGAGGGTCCAGCTGGTCCCGCTGGTGGCCTCCAGGGTTTGCGTCGGGGCCCCCAGGCCGCGGGTGGCCAGCTGGGATGCGGGGGCAGCGCTCTCACCGGGGTTCTTCGAGGCGTAGAGGAAGCGCAGCTTGGGCATGTGACCGCCCACCTGCTCCACGAAGGCCTCGTCGCAGTGGACCTCGCGGCCCATGAAGCTGCCCGTGGCTCGCGCCGGGCCGGCGTAGACCGCGGCCGGGAAGCCGTAGACCTCCTGATCGTCCCGCTCGGCGGTCACCGTCAGGTCGAGCCCCGCTCCCTCGATGTGCCAGGCCACGGGCCAGCGGGCCTTGCTGCGCCGGCTGCGCCAGTCGTCGGTGGGGGTGACCCGCAGCTGGGCCGCGGGCAGGTCCACGCGGCGACCGTGGCGGTCCGAGATGAAGGCCAGGGAGCCCGGGACCCCGCGCATGCCGTCGTCCAGTAGCCAGGCAACCACCAGGTGGCGCTCGTCGTCGATGGGCATGTCGAACCACTCGAAGCCGTCCAGCTGGGGGTCGTAGAGCCGACCCCACTGGTGCTTGTAGAAGCCGGTGCCCTCGAGCCAGCGGGTGCGGCTGCCGTCCTTCCAGCGGCCCTCGACGCGCATGTTGTTGTGCTGTGCCCACAGGTGGCGTGCACCGGGGACCAGCTCCACAAGCCCGTCCTCACCCGGCAGCACGGGCTGGCCCTCGGGCACCAGGCGCAGGTCGAGGCGATGGCGTCCGGCCCCCACCTTCAGCACCAGGGTCTGGCCCTCCCAGGCGATGCGCCAGCCGCTGTGGCGCAGATCGAGGCCGTCGCCCACGAAGCGGGCCAGGGGCAGGTCCGGCACGTTGAGGCGGTCGGCCGTCCACTTGCGGTCCCGGGTCTGGACCTTGACGTAGGCGGCGTGCACCGGGTTGCCCCCCAGCCAGGCGGGCACGCCGGCCACGGTGTCCAGGTCGGTCCGCTGCACCACGAAGGCCACGAAGACGTGCAGCGGCTCGCCGGTGCCCGGCTCCTCGAGGGCCGCATGCACGTGCCACCACTCGGTCTGCGCCGAGTCGTGGGGGCCGTGGTCGGACTCCCAGTTCACCGAGGCGAGCGAGCCCACGTCCTGGAGCTTGTGGCTGGCGCAGCCCATGGCGAACAGGCTCACGAACAATGCGAACACGAACCTCACGCTGCCCTCCCCGCGACCGCGCTGGGTCGCTGCCGACGGGGGGCCTTCAGGACGACGTCGGCCGCGTGCAGGCCCGAGCGCACCGCGGTCTCCATGCAGGGGAAGTCCGCCTTGGAGCGGACCCAGTCACCGGCCATGGTCAGGCCCATCAGGGGCGTGGAAGGCCGGGGCTTGTGCTTGAGGCTGCCCGGCTCGCTCAGCCAGTAGCGGCGGTGGATGGCCCGGTCGCGCACCAGCTCGAACGACAGGACCCCGTCGAGGTCGATGCCCTCGTAGCCGTCCACCCGCTGGATGCCGCGGATGGCGCGCTTCATCAGCTCCTCGTCGCTCCAGCCCTCGAACTCGGTCTCCTGCCCCACGAAGTGCAGCACGGAGCCGAAGGCGGGGTTGTCCCGATAGGCGGGGTTGAAGGGCTTGTTGTCCAGGGCGATGGCCATAGGCGGCAGCAGACCCGCTACCAGGGTCCGGGGACCTCGGGTCACCGGCGCCCGATGCCAGACGTGCAGGCCCATGGGCGCCACGGTGGTCAGCTGGGGGATGCCCGAGAAGCCCGGCAGCTGCCGCAGCACCGGGTCGTACTTGATGATCCGCTGCATGGAGCCCGCCGGGATGGCCAGCACGACCTCGTCGAAGTCGGTGAAGACCCGGCGCGCGCCTCGGATGATGGGGAAGGGCGGCTCGAGGAAGCCCTCGGGCATGGCCAGTGGATCCAGCTGGTCACAGACCAAGCCGGTGAGCCGGTCTCCGTCGTGCTGGAGCTTCACCAAGCGCCAGCCCCGCATGATGCGACCACCGAGCCGCTCGATGCGACGCCCCACCGGCTCCCACCAGATGTCGCTCATGCTGCCAGCGGGGAAACGAACCTCGGACGTGGAGTAGTCCCGGGCCAGCTCCCGCAGGGTCTTCATGACCGAGTAGGCCGAGATCTCCCCCGGGTAGTTGAACTGGGCCTCCCTGGAGCAGCGGAACAGGTTGGTGGCAACCAGGGACGCCGGGCAGCCCAGCTCGAGGCACAGGGCCGAGAGGCAGACATCGTCCCAGGCCTCGGGCACCCCACCCATCACCCGGGTGATCATCCGAGCCATGAAGCTGCCGAAGCCCAGCTTCTCACCGAACGAGAGCCCGCTGTAGCGCAGCCCATCGAAGAGGGCGCCCACGGAGCTGGCTCCGAAGTGCAGGTCGTGGGTCTTCTGATCCCGGTCCTCCCAGACCCGCATGTGGCCCCGGTTGGAGAAGGTGGTCTTCTCCTTGGGCACGCCCGCGCGCTTCAGCAGCCGGCTCATCTCCCGGTAGAAGCCCGCCATGATGTGCTGGCCTTGCTCCACCACCCTGCCGTCGCGGGTGGTGAAGCTCGCCGCGCTGCCGCCCAGGTAGGGCTCGAGGGTCAGCACGGTCACGTCCACCTCACCGCGGCCTCGGTCCAGCAGCCGCTCCGCTGCGGCCAGTCCGGCCGGGCCGGCACCCACCACGATCACCTTGCGCATGTCGCCTCCGCTAGGCGGCGGGGGGAAAGGCCCGCCGCGCTCGTGGGTCAGGAGCGGGGCGTTCCCGACATGTCACCAAAAAAGATCGGGGGGCTCACCCAAGAAGCGATCTTCCGCCTGCAAGCTGGACAGACGGGGAGGATTGACCGATAGTCGACCTTTCGGGATGACCGACCGACCACGGAGGGCTGCATGAGCGCCATCGAGGAACGCCTGCGCGGACTCTTCGAGACCATGACCGAAGGCGTGGTGCTCCACGAGGTGGTCTACGACGACGACGGCACGCCGGTGGACTACCTGATCCACGACGTCAACCCCGCCTTCACCGCCCAGGTGGGCATCCCCCGCGAGGCGGCCGTGGGCGCGCTGGCCTCGAAGCTGTACGGTGCGGGCGAGGCCCCCTACCTGGACATCTACGCCGCGGTGGCGGACAGCGGCGAGCCCACCTCGTTCCAGACCTACTTCCCGCCCCTGGACAAGCACTTCGAGATCTCGGTCTTCGCGCCCCGCAAGGGCTGGTTCGCCACCGTGTTCCTGGACATCTCTCCGTTGGTGAAGGCCACGGAGCAGCTGCAGCGGGAGCGCGACCGCCTGGCCGCCATCATGGACGCCAGCCCGGTGGGCATCGTGGAGCTGGACACCGAGCTGAGGGTGCTGTTCGCCAACGAACGAGCCAAGGAGCTGATGGCGCTGCAGTCCGCTCCCGATCGGGATCACCTCGAGATCCCTTCGGAGGTCGAACTGCTGGACCACCAGGGCCAGGCCTTCACCCTGGAGCGACGCCCCTTCCGCGTGGTGCTCGGCGAGGGCAGCTCGATCCACGGCCAGCACATCTCAGCCCGACTCCCCCACGACACCATGCGCCACCTCTCCATCTCGGGCGTACCCCTCCGCGACGACGACGGCGCCGTGCGGGGCATGGTGGGATCCGTCGAGGACATCACCGACCAGATCGAGGCAGAGCAGGAGCGGGCTGAGCTGCAGCAGCAGATCGAGCGGATGCGCAAGCTCGAGTCCATCGGGCGCCTGGCCGGCGGTATCGCCC
>CAZHIK010000426.1:0-7806 GCA_964532635.1 uncultured Enterobacterales bacterium | reverse complement strand
ACCCTCACCATGGGCCAGGGTCGCCACCTGGTGCAGTGGCAGGAGGCCTCCGGCGCCTACGGCGCCCGGATGCTCGAGCTTCAGGGTGAGTCCACCGTCACCATCCTCGGCCGGGCCGACCTGGCCTCGGCCGTGATCAACGGCAGCGGCAGCCCCCTGGTCAAAGAGCGCGCCCAGCAGGCGCTGCAGTCCCTGGCAGCCGACGCGGGTGAGCGGGCTTGGCTGGCCGAGCTGGGCGACCATCCCCTGCTGCACAGCTACACCTTCTCCGAGCAGGCCTGGACCATCTCCGACCAAGGCACAGCCCTGCGCCACACCATCGCCAAGCGCCGGCAGCGCAACGCGCGCATCGTCACCTGGTCGGGGGTGGCGCTCGCGGCGGGTGGCGCGGGCCTGGCGACCTACGGAAACATCAGCGCCCGCAGCCTGATGGCCGACGCCGAGCGCCAGGACAGCACCGAGTGGTACGCCGATGCCTCGGCCCGCTACCAGAGCATGCGCCTGGTCACCTACGCTGGCTACGGTCTGGCGGGGGTGGGCGTCGCCGCCGCCGGATACGGCTGGTTCTGGGGGCGAGGCGTGACGAAGCCGACCCGCGCGGTCCAAGTGGCCCCGTTGCTCGGGACGAGTCCGGGGCTGGCGGTTCGGATGCAGCTGGACTGAGCCTGCTCAGTCCTCGTCGACTTCTGCAAGCTCGAGTCGAAGCGAGAAATATAGCTCACATGTAGGGCTGTCCCACTCGGGACAGATCTCCGAGCTACCGAGCTCATCGTCACCGTCGTATGAGCCCTCGCAGCCCTGGCCTTGGGACACCAGGTCCAGCTCGTTGTCGTTCCATGTGTTGCCTTCCCGGGTGGCCGTCGCCGAGTCGAGAAACAGCCCCGCGCCCACGGCGCCATGGATGCTGTTGTCGCGAAGCACGAGATCCTCGGCGTCGTTGATCTGCGTGGCGAACACACCATCAGCACAGCGGACCGAAGAGCCGAAGGGGTCCCCAGTGCCTCCGGCCAGATCGCTGTCCTCCAGGACATAGCTGCCGCCCCCGGACAGCCAGATGGCCGCTACCAAGGTGGCATCCACGCTGCCTCCCTGCATCTGCAGCCCACTGGAGCCATCTTCGGCTCGGGCATAGACACCGCAGCCCCCACCGAGGTTCACGTGTTCCTCGACCCCCCGGATCAACACCTCTTCGAGGTTCGCCCACGCCCCTTCGATGGCCACCGCAGCGAACTCGTTGTCGAGCAGCTCCAGCCCGCTGGCCTCGAGCACGGCATCGCTGGTGACCACGATGGCAGGGCCCTCACTGCCCTGAACCCTCGAGTCCTCGGCCAACAGCTGCGCTCCGGTGGTGATGTAGACGCCAAAGCCCAGGTCGCTTCCACTGGTGGACTCAACGCTGCTTTCTCGCAGCTCGACGAGGGTGCCGACATCCTGCGCGAACACCCCGACCGTGGCGTTGTCGATCATCTCGCTGTGCTCGACGAGCACCGAGGGTGGGGCGCTGGGGTCATCAGCGTAGGCCCCGATGCCGCTTCCGCTCTCCCGCACCACGACGTGGGACAGCTCCGCCGTACCCGCGCCCACGAGGACGCCCATATAGGGAGATCCCTGGACCGTGAAGCCGCTGAGGCTCACCCCAGCCTCCCCTGTCAGCACCTCGATCCCAGCGGTGCTCGAACCCGCAAGGCTGGAATCCAGCACCACCAGCTCGGCGCAGCGTCCGGCCAGCCGCAGTCCGGTGTGCTCCACCCCGATCGAGAGTGCCTCCAGGTACGTCCCCGCCGCAACGACCACATCGGCGGCGCGGCGCTCCACCGCAGCGTCCAGGCCTTCCTGGATGCTCTGGAAGGGCTGCTCCTGTGAGCCGTCCCCGCCGGAGTCGGCGTCCGCGCTCACGAAGACGGCATCGCAGCCCGAATCCAGGTTGCCCCAGGGGCCGTCACCGCAGTCGCCTGGGCCGCAGGCCCAGGCATCGTCCACCTCGCCGTTGCAGTCGTTGTCGACATCGTCGCATTCCTCCACAGCGTCGGGATGGATGTCGGGGTCCTCGTCGTCGCAGTCCCGTACGGTCGCTTCGACATCATCGTTGGCCGGGTAGCCGTCGCAGTCCCGGTCGATGCCGTCGCCGCTGACCTCCAGGCAGGAGTCACAGTCCTGGTCGATGCCATCGCCATACGAATCGACCGCCAGGGGGTAGACCGTCGGGTCCGAGTCGTCGCAGTCCTGGTCGATCAACCAGCCGTCACCGTCGCTGTCCGAGGGGGTGTGGAGATCGGGAGCGAGGCAGGAGGCACCCGCGGCCAGAAGAAAGAGTGCCGAAGAGCAAAGAAGACGGATGGGAGGGACCATTCTAGGCTCCGGCGATGCGTCCTTCACCATAGCCTACCCACCGTCGGTGGTGGTCGGCTCGGGGCTGGGCTCGCCGCTCGGGAAGGACCTGGGCCCGGGCTAGTCCGGATCGATCTCGGAGACCTCGAGGGTGAGTGAAAAGTCCAGGTGGCAGGACGGAGAATCGAACGCCGGGCAGATCTCGGAGCTACCGACCTCGTCGTAGCCCTCCAAGGGAGTGAGGCAGGCCTCGCCCTGGACCAGCAAGTCCAGCTCGTTGTCGGTCCAGGTATTGCCCGACAGCGTGGCCCAGGCATCATTCAGGAACAGGCCCACCCCTTCGGCATCGCTGATGATGTTGCCGCTCAGCAGCAGCTCCTCGGCTCCGATGTCGGCGGCGTACACGCCATCGCCGCAGCGAGTCTGGGTGCCGTGGGGGACTCCACTGCCTCCAGCCAGCTCGTTGTCCTCGATGGTGTATGTGCCACTCCCGGCCAGCCAGACCGCGGCCACCTGGGTGTCGTCCACGATGATCCGCTGCAGCGTCAGCTCGGGGGCACCTCCATCATTGCGGGCGTAGATGCCACAGCCGTACCCCAGGTCCGGGCTCTCCTCCACGCCCTGGATCACCACATCGTCCAGGCTGGCGCGCCCCCCCTCGATGGCCACGCCGGCGAACTGACTGTCGTACAGCTTGGTATCGCTCGCATCGAGCGAGCCGTCGCTGATGACCACCACAGCCGCGCCGCTGCAGTCGCTCACCTCGAGCCCATCCACGAGGGCTGTCCCCTCCTCCTGGACCCAGAGCCCCCAGCCTCCCAGGAACTCACCGGACGACGTGTCGATCTCGTCGATCACTCCCTGCACCAGATCGAGGCTCGAGCCCTCCCCCGTCACGGAAATCCCCGCCAGCTCGGTCCGCAGGACCGCGAGGTCCGTGGCCTGGACCAGTGCGCCGCCCTCCACCAGCAGGCCGTAGCTCCAACCCCGCTCATCGCCCTGGACATCCTCGACCTCCACGGCCGAGAGCACCCCTGTGGTGCCCGCTCCGTGAAGGTCGATCCCGAGCCACTCGCTGTGCTTGACCACCATGTCTGTGGCGTCCAGGCTGGCACCATCCTCGACGACCAGCGCTCCTCCGAGCCCCAAGCTGTCCAGCTGGGTGTACGTCACCTCCACATCGGTGAGCGTGACCTGGCTATCGGCTCCGCTGACGTGCACACCGTAGCCCTCGCTCCCCCGGACCGTCAGGTCTTCGGCCACCAGGGCGGCCCCGGAGCCGACCTCCAAGCCAGCGCCGGTGTCCAGTGTACCCGTGGTGTCCAGGATGCTGCAGGAAGTGAGCGCCGCCATGCTGCCCTCACCGTAGACACCGACGCCTTTGTTCTCGTTGTCCTCGAGGACCAGGCCGTCGGCGATCAGCTGCGCCCCGTCCTGCAGGTAGACGCCCCAGCCGTAGCCCGAGCCATCACCCTGGGTGGTCACGACGCCGCAGTCGGACACCTCCAGTGTGGACCCAGCGTCCTGGGCGAACAGCCCGACGGTGACGTTGTCGCTCAGCTCGCTACCGTCGATGATGACCGTCGGGGGTGCGCCCGGGTCCTCGGCATAGGCCGCGATGCCGTAGTCGCACTCCCGAACGACCACGTGCGACAGCTCCACCGGCCCAGCACCCACCAGGACGCCCATGTAGCTCGCGCCCTGGACGGTGAGCCCACTGACGACCACGCCCGTCTCCTCGGCCAGGATCTCGATCCCAGGGATGCCCTGCCCGGCGTGGCTGGCGTCCAGGACCACCAGCTCAGCGCAGCGCCCAGCCAGGTGCAGTCCCCCGTGCTCCGCGCCGATCTCCAGGTACTCGAGGTAGGTGCCCGCCGCGATGACGACCTGGACAGCGCCGCGTTCCACAGCGGCGTCCAAGCCGTCCCGGATGCTCTGGAAGGGCTGCTCCCGGGTGCCATCACCCCCAGCGGGCGCCTCGATGTTGACGAAGACGGCTTCACTGCCGGGCGCAAGGCTGCCCCAGGTACCATCCCCGCAGTCGCCGGGATCACAGGCCCAAGCGTCGTCGGCCACACCGCTGCAGTCGTTGTCGACCGAGTCGCAGTCCTCCTCTGCGTAGGGGTGGATGTCGGCATCCTCGTCGTCGCAGTCCCGCAGGTGCTCCTCGACCGTGGTGTTGGCCGGGTAGCCATCGCAGTCACGGTCGATCCCGTCGCCGGCATCCTCCCCGCACTCGTCGCAGTCCTGGTCGATCCCGTCGCCGTAGGGATCGGGCGCCCCGGGGTAGGTCTCGGGATCCTCGGGATCGCAGTCGGCCCAGTCCACGAAGCCGTCTCCGTCGCTGTCCTCCGCAGTGCTGCTCCCATCGAAGCCGTCGCAGTCCTGGTCGATGCCGTCGCCGTACGGATCGTAGGCCCCAGGGTAGACATCGCCGTTGTCGTCGTCGCAGTCCTGATCGCTCAGCCACCCGTCCCGGTCGGCGTCGTATGGGGTGGACAGGTCTGCGGGGAGGCAGGCGGCCAGCGCGCCTACGGCGAGCGCGCTGGCGAACCAGGCTTCGAAGGACCTCATTCCACCGCCTCGACCTCTGCTGCCGACCGCTTCGCGCGACGGCCCATCAGGGGGATCCCAACTACCACGCTCCCCAGGCCGGCACCGCCCAGCGCCCAGCCAAGGTGGTAGCGCTGTCGCGCCCGGTCGTAGTCCAAAGCCTTGTCGACATAGACCTCGCCGGTGACGATGTCCTCGGCTTCGCCAAGCAAGCCCTGCGCTTCGGCGTAGGAGCTCGCAGCCAGCGCCCCCCCCGCCAGCAGGCTCACCGAACCTCCGATGAGCAGCCCACCTGCGATGCGGTCGCGGCGCTTCGAGGCCTCGCGCTGTGCGATGAGACCAGCGTCGGACACGGTCCAGACGCCCGTGTCGACGTCGAAGCTGTGCAGCATGTCCACCACGTCGAGCTGTGCGAGGAAGATCCGGTCGTGCCCGGCCTGCTCCACGAGCTTGCCGAGGGCATCGCCCGCGAGCTGGCGGGCGGCGGCACTGCCCGCCCCGGTCAGCGCTGCCTGCAGGACGTCGTCCCTCCCCACGACCACCATCGACTCCCCACCCAACAGCTCCACGGACCAGGCACGGGTCGCGCCATCCGCGCCCTGCCACAGCAGGTGGTGCGGCCCGGCGCCGAGGGAGACCTCACCGCCACCCGCTTGGAAGAGGACGCCGTCGAGCCAGAACGTACCGGCCTCGGAGACCAGCGGCTCCACCGTCAGGCTCGCTGGGGGTGACTTCAAGGCCAGCTGAAAGGCCTGGTCGAAGAGCGCCCTGCTCGAAGGAGGAAAGCGCTCGTCCCAGCCGATCTCGGGCGCCAACACCAGCGCGTGCCGGAAGTGCTCCGAGGCCACCTCGTCGAGCCCGTTGTAGCTCGCGCCGATGCCCTGCAGGAAGGGAATCGCGGCCAGGTCGTCGCGCGCTGGAGGCGACTGCAGGCACGGGAGCAGGGCCTCCAGACGGCTCAAGGTGCTGCTGGCCTCCTCCAGCCGGACGTAGAGGATGTGCTCACGACCCTCGCGCAGGGCCTCCGCGAAGGACTCCGGGGCGAAGGGCGAGCCCGGACAACCTGCGGTCTGTACATCTCCGACGACCTGGACAGGGGGGAGCAGTGACAGCGCCGAGCCGAGCTGGCGGACGCTGGGAGTCACGCCCGAACCTTCGCGCATGAGCCCGTAGACCTGCAGCGCGCGCTGCTCCAAGGCGGCGCTGGGTCCGTCAGGACCATAGAGCAGCAGGGGTGGCGACGAGGGATCGGCGTGCGCGGCCTGCGACAGCACCACCGCCACCGTAGCGGCCACAGGACCCAGAAGCCGTCTCGTGGCCAGTGTCGTTCCAGGCATAGCGGTACTCCTCTCGGTCCTAGGGTGCAGCCAGCTGACCGTACTGCCCGTTGCCCCAGCAACGGACGAAGCCTTCGCCGCTCGTCGCGCCCTCGTCGGTCAACGCACAGGCGTGATAGTCGCCAACGCTCAGCTGCTGGAACGATCCCGTGGGGGCCAGGGTGTCGAGCAGGGTTCCCTCCAACAACGCCTCGCCTCCGAAGCAGCGCAGGCTGCCGTCTTCCCGGAGCCCACAGGTCTGAAAGTCGTCGGAGCTGACCGCGATCTGGACGAAGCGCTCGTCCTCGTAGCCGTACAGCCCCTCGGGGAGCCTTCCCCAGCAGGTCATCGCGCCCGAGGCCCGCTCCAGACCGCAGGTATGCTGTTGCCCAATGGCCACCTGCGTCAGCTCGGTCGCCGGGGGCTCACAGGCAGGGTTGCTCTCGATACAGTCCCAGCAGGTGGCAAGACCGGAGACATCGAGCACGCAGCCGTGCTCCGCGTAAGCCAGCCCATGGTATCCAGTGCCGGCCGGCGGGCCCTCCAGCCCGCCACCCCAGCACGAGATCTCGCCGCTCGCGGTGATGGCGCAGCTGGCGGTAGTGCCCGCCTCCAGCTCGACGAAATTGCCCTGGGGTGCCTCGATGCGCCCCCCGTTCTCCCAACCCCAGCAGAGGACCTCGCCTTCGGAGGTCAAGCCGCAGACATGATAGCCGCCGGCGCTGATCTGCTCGAAGGGCCCTTCGGGTGCGACCGTGACGTCGTACAGCCCCCAGCAAGAGGCTTCCCCATCCTCCCACAACGCACAGCTGGCGTAGCCACCCGCGGACACCTCGATCCATCCAGCCGTCGATGACAGCTGGCCGCAGGTGTGATCCCAACCATCGGTGGCACCGTTGCAGTCGTTGTCCACACCGTCGGTGCAGTCCTCGTAGGTGCCCGGGTGGACCTCGGCATCCCAGGGCTCACAGTCATCGATGTTGGCGTGACCATCACCATCGTGGTCCCAGCGGTCCGGATAGGGCGACTCGAGGCACGCAGAGGCCGACAGCGTACACAAGCAGAGCGCCGCCGCTGTCATCACCGCCCTGCCCATCACGGCACCGACGCCTGATTGTAGGCGTTGTTGCCCCAGCACCGGATGCGCCCGTTGCCGCCCACACCGCAGGTGGTCTCCACACCAGCGTCGATGAGGCGAAGGGGGCCCTGCGGCAAGGCGCAGCTGCCGTAGTCGATGGGGGTGACGTAGTCGGTGCCCTCGCAGCCCCAGCAGACCACACCTCCGCCCTTCACCACACCGCAGCTGTGGTAGTACCCCGTGGCCAGCAGCTCGAACTGCCGGCCCTCGGGGGCGTCGCACTGTCCGCCGGAGGCAAACTCGAGGCAGCCCCAGCAGATGGCCTCGCCAGACGTGGTCAGCGCGCAGGTGTGGAAATCTCCCAGGCTCAAGCTCGAGAACGGCTCACGGGCGACGACCATCTCATCGGTGTTCCCCCAGCACCTCACCCCCCCTCCCGTGAGGACCCCACAGGTCTGGTAGCTGGCTGCATCGAGCTGGATGAAGGTCTCTCCAGGCACAACGGTGACCTCGGCCGCGGGATCCTTCGCC
>CAZHIK010000425.1:0-7811 GCA_964532635.1 uncultured Enterobacterales bacterium | reverse complement strand
CTTCGAGCAGGCCGACGGGGGCACCCTGTTCCTCGACGAGATCGGCGACATCTCCCCCGCGATGCAGGTCAAGCTGCTCCACGCCCTGGAGAGCCACGAGTTCCAGCGCCTCGGGGGCCGCGACACCCTGCGCACCGACGTGCGCATCGTGGCCGCCACCAACAGGGATCTCCACCAACGCGTGCAGGATGGCCACTTCCGCAAGGACCTCTACTACCGGCTCAACGTCTTCACCATCCGGCTGCCACTGTTGCGGGAGCGGCCCGAGGACATCCCGGCCTTGGTGCAGCACTTCCTGGAGCGCTCACGGGAACGCGACGGGCACATCATCACCGGGGTCAGCCCCGAGATCATGGCGCGGCTGCAGGCCCACGCCTGGCCAGGGAACGTCCGAGAGCTCGAGCACGTCATCGAACGGGCCGTGATCCTCACCCAGGGCACCGAGATCCAGTCCGTGGACCTGACCGACGCACCCCGGGGAGGGCTGGCGACGGGCGCCCTGCCGCCTGGCATGACCATCGTGCAAGCTCTGGAGCAGCACGAACACGCCATGGTACTCACCGCGCTCCGCGAAGCCGGCGGGGTCCAGGCACGGGCCGCAAAGGCCCTGGGCATCTCCCGCTCGAACATGCACTACCGCATCCGAAAGCTGGGCATCGATCCAGGGGAGATCTAGGGGAGATCTAGGCTCTACTCCAGATACAGCGCTCGCAGCTCGTCGCAGCCCTGCATCTCGATGAGCATGTCCACCGCTTCGTCACAGGCGTCTACGGCCAGGTTGACCTCGCGAGGCTCGAGGTCGGCCCGGGTGCGGGCCCAGTCGTTCTCGCACTCCTCGCGGAACTCCCGCTGGTTGTCGGCCCCCAGGTCCTCCCAGGTGGCCGACCAGCCATCCAGGCAGCGCGCCAGACGCTGGGTGGTGCGGAAGCAGAGCGTCTCACAGGCGTCGGCGCCGCACGCAGCGAGGCCCACACCGCAGCAGGCAGCGAGCAGGAGGAGGCGAAGGATGGTGGCCCAGGGCGGACTTGAACCGCCGACACAGGGATTTTCAGTCCCCTGCTCTACCAACTGAGCTACCGGGCCATCCAAAGATTTCGGGAAGGCACTCAATCTGGCCCTCCTGGAACGGCACCCTGTTTACCGTGGAGTCCCAGGGCTGTCAACGGTACCGCGTGCAGATCCACCACCGCGCGATAGCGGAAACCCTCATCTCGGCGCGAGCTACCGGCATGACCGCTCCCGAAACCTCGGACTCCAGCCACCCCATCCGGGCCGTGAGCTTCGATCTGGACGGCACGCTCTACGCCACCGGGCCCCACCGGCTGCGGCTCATGCCGAGGCTGCTGCCCCAGCTCGGCCTCATCCGGGCCTGGTCGGCGGCGGTCCGCTCGCTGCGGGACACCGAGGAGCCCGAGTTGTCGGAGCGCATCGTGGCCGAGACCGCCTCTCGGCTCGGAGCGCCGGTGGAGGAGACGCGCGCCAGGCTGTGGTTCTTCCTCGAGCGAACCTGGATCCCCGGCCTCGAGCCCGCGCACGTGCTTCCCGGTGTCCTCGACGCTCTCACCCTGCTGGACGCGCGCGGCATCCCTCGGCTGGTGGCCAGTGACCACCCTGTCGAGGCGAAGCTCACCCGGCTCGGGCTGGCGGAGGGCTGGCGGGCGGGACTGTGCGCCGAGGCGCTGGGGGCCCTCAAGCCCCACCCCGAGATACTGCTCGCCGCGGCCCGAGCCGTGGACCAGCCCCCCGCCTGCCTGCTGCACATCGGCGACCGTCGCGACACCGACGGTGAGGCGGCCAGGGCCGCCGGAGCGCGCTACCTGCATGCTCTGGACGAGCGCGGCTCCACCGCCAGCTTGCCCATGCGGCTGGCCGCCGTGCTGGATGCCTCAACCGCCCCGGAGAGCTCACCGTGATTCCCAACTGGATCCTCGTCGGAGGCGTCACGAGCCCCCAGGACGCTCGCGTGGCCGAAGCCCTGGGCGCCGACGCCATCGCCCTGGTCCTCACCCCGGGCGACCCCCGCGCGGTGCGGCTGGACATGGCCGCCGAGATCGCGGCCGGGATCACCATCGAGACCGTGGTCGAGATGAAGGACCCCAGCCCCGACGAGCTCAGGTCGGCCGCGCTCGTGATCCAGCCCACCATGTTCCTGCTCCACCGCCCGCTCTCCGCCGAAGAGATCCCTCCCCTCCCCTGGTTCCGAAGCTTCCCCTGCAAGGGTCGCGCAGCCCTGTCCTCGCTCAAGGACTTCCCCGGTGATCGCTACCTGCTCCAGGTGGCCCCGGAGCTCATCCCGGGCGAGCCAGGCTGGAGACGGGATCGCTCACTCCTGCGGGAGGCGGGCAGCGTGGGCGCCATGGTCCTGGGTGGGGTCACGCGGCTCGACCAGCTGCCCACGGTGATCGAGAAAGCCCGGCCCTGGGGCCTACGCCTGCGCAGCTGTGTGGAGCGAGCGCCCGGCTGGCTCGATCACGAGTTCCTGGATCAGGCCATGGCCACCCTCAGGGGGCGGCGCAGGCGCTAGCGGTCCCCTCGATCGCGCTGTCGCCACTCGCGCCAGACCGTCCAGGTCCTGGCCAGCCGGTACGGCGTGTAGACGGCCACCGCCAGCCACAGCGGCGGGCCGAGGAGGTGGATCCGGAAGGCCTCGACGGGCTGTAGGTTGCCCATGAAGGTGAAGGAGCGGGTGAGCCCGCAGCCCGGACAGCGCCAGCCCGTGAAGGCCCGCCACAGGCAGGTGGTGGGCAGCTCGTAGCCGAAGACCCGAATGGCTTCGTTGGAGGGTTCCAGCACGATGGAGCCCACCAGCATCATCACGAACAGCGCCGTGAAGAACAGGTCGCCCTGAGTAAGGGGACCAGGTCGCCACACCCGGGGTGGCGCAGGGGTTCGCGAGCCCGTGGGCTCGGTGGTCATCAGGACCGGCGCTGGCCGCGTCCGCCGCGGCCGATGTCGTGGGCCACGCGATCGAGGATGCCGTTGACGAAAGCTCGGGAGTCGTCCCCCCCGAAGCGCTTGGCCAGCTCGACGGCTTCGTTGATGGTGACACTCACCGGGATGTCGTGGCACGCCAGCAGCTCGTAGCAGGCCAGGCGGAGGATGTTGCGATCGACCACCGGCATACGCACCAGGCGCCAGTTGGTGCTCGCGCTCTCGATGAGCTCGTCGATGCGCTGGTGGCGCTCGTGCACGCCCTGGGCCAGGCCGGTGGCGAACTCCGATTCCTCGGTCGCCAGGCCACCCTCACCGAGGGTCCCGTCGTCGTCCAGGAGAGCAGCCCGCAGCGAGGCCAGGGCAGCCTGGGGCTCGAGACCGGCGAGATCGGCATCGTAGAGGGCTTGGAGCACCAGTTCCCTGGCGCGGCGGCGTCCGGGCACAGCTACATCTCCTCGATGGCCTTCACCAGGTTGGCCATCTCGAGGGCGGACAGCGCGGCTTCGGACCCCTTGTTGCCCATCTTGGTGCCTGCACGGTCCACCGCCTGCTCGACGTTGTCGGTGGTGAGGATGCCGAAGGCCACGGGCACGCCGGCCTTCAGAGAAACAGAGGCGAGGCCCTTGGAGACCTCGGCGGCCACGTACTCGAAGTGAGGCGTGCCGCCCCGGATCACGCAGCCCAGGGCGATGATGGCGTCGTAGCTGTCCTTGGCGGCGAGGCGCTCGACCACCAGTGGTAGCTCGAAGGCCCCGGGGGCCCACACCACATCGACGCGCTCACCCACGTCGACACCGTGGCGGTTCAGGGTGTCGAGAGCGCCGTCGACCAGCCGCTGGGTGATGAAGCTGTTGAAGCGGCCGACGGCGATGGCGAAGCGACCGCCGGTGTCGGCGAGGATGCCTTCGTAGGTATGGGGCATCGGGTTCTCCAGGGAAGGATGCGAGCCAGGGGCCCTGCTATCTCGTTGCTGGGGCGCGCTCACCCCGCGGGATCAGACCAGGTGGCCCATGCGCAGGCGCTGGGCCTCGAGGAAGGCGTGGGTCTCGCTGCCCGAGGCCACCTGCAGCGGCACGCGGTCCACCACTTCGAGCCCGAAGCCCTCGAGGGCCACGATCTTGCGAGGATTGTTGGTGAGCAGGCGCAGCTCGCGCACCCCGAGGGTGCAGAGGATCTGGGCGCCGATGCCGAAGTTGCGCAGCTCGTTTTCACCGGTGCGCACCGGCTCGTCGTCGCTCTCGTCGATCCGCGGTTGCAGGTGGTCGCCTAGCCGTCGGAGCAGCGCCTCGGGCTCATCGCTGTGATCGTGGTGCAGGTAGAGCACAACGCCACGATCCTGCTCCGCGATACGCACCAGTGAAGCCTCGAGCTGCGCACCGCAGTCGCAGGTCAGGCTGTGAAACACATCACCGGGCAGACAGCAGGACTGCACGCGAACCAGCGGCGGCTCACCGCCCACCAGGTCACCGCGGGACAGGGCGAAGTGGAGGCCGCCGTCGACCGTGGTCCGAAAGACCCGCAGGCGGAAGGAGCCCAGCCCCCGGATGGGCAGATCGGTCTCGAGGGCCACCTCGACGGTGTGCTCGTGGCGCAGGCGCCAGCGCACGATGTCCTCGACGGTGACGATACGCACCCGGTGCTGCGCGCCGAAGCGCTCGAGGTCGGGCAGCCGAGCCATGGTGCCGTCCTCGTTCATCACCTCACAGATGACGCCGGAGGGATCGAGCCCCGCCAGGCGGGCCAGATCCACCGAGCCCTCGGTCTGCCCCGTGCGCACCAGCACACCGCCGTCGCGCGACTTGAGGGGGAAGATGTGACCAGGGGTCTCGAGGTCGTCGGGCCCCATGTCGGGATCGATGGCCACCAGGATGGTGCGAGCGCGGTCCTGGGCCGAGATGCCGGTGGTGATCCCGGAGCGGGCTTCGATGCTGACGGTGAAGCCCGTGCCAAAGCGCCCCCGATTGCGGGAGGCCATCATGGGCAGCTCGAGCTCGGCCACACGACGCTCGGTGAGGGGGAGGCAGATGAGGCCCCGACCGTGGGTGGCCATGAAGTTGATGGCTTCGGGGGTGACCATCTGGGCGGCCATGACAAGATCGCCTTCGTTCTCGCGATCCTCGTCGTCCACGAGGATGACCATGCGGCCCTGGCGGATGTCGTCGAGGGCCAGCTGCATGCGGCGGTGGGGATCCGGGTCCATCACCACGAAGCGTTCTTCGGCGGGGGGATTCGGGACCATGTCGTCTCCGGACAGGAAGCGGATGCTAGAGGAAGCCGTTGCGACGCAAACGTTCGAGGTCCAGGCCGCCTTCGGTGGGGGCCTCGGGTTCGCGGTCGAGCAGGCGCTCGACGTAGCGAGCGAGGACATCGACCTCGAGGTTGACCCGCGCGCCGGCGCTCAGCTGGGGCACTCGAGTGTGATCGGCTGTGTGGGGGATGATGTTCAGGCGGAACGAGTTGCCGCGCAGCTCGTTGACGGTGAGGCTGATGCCGTCCATGGCCACAGAGCCCTTGGGGGCCAGGTAGCGGAGCAGATCGGAGGGAGCCCGGACCCACAGCACCCAGCTCTCCCGCTGGTGCTCGATGCGCTCGAGCACGCCCACGCCGTCCACGTGGCCCTGGACGATGTGCCCGCCCAGTCGTTCGCCGAGGCGCAGGGCACGCTCCAGGTGCACGCGCCGGCCGGAGCGCCACTCGCCGAGTGTGGTGCGAACCACGGTCTCACGGCCGGCCACGACCACGTAGCGACCAGGCCCCGGGAAGGCCGTCGCGGTCAAGCAGATTCCGTCGGCCGCCACCGAGTCTCCAGGGGCGATGCCCTGGGTGTCGAGGGCCGTGCGGATCTCGATCCGCCGGCCGCCGCCTTCGGGGTGGATGGCCACCACGGTGCCGATGTCTTCGACCAAGCCAGTGAACAAAGGAACTCCGGTCAAGTGCCTCGATGCTGGACGCTGATATCCCGCCGCTGCAGCTCGAGGAGCAGATCGGACCCCAGGGTTGTGACCTGGACCAGCTCGAGGTCGAAGCTGTCGGCCAGAGAACGGACACCCGGACCTGCGACCCAGCCCTGCCCACCGGCCAATATCCGAGGTGCAAGGTAGAGCAGCACCCGGTCCACCACCCCGGCATCGAGGAAGGAGCGGTGGACCTGGCCACCGCCCTCCACGAGCAACGAGTGGACACCGCGCCGAGCCAGGTGCTCGAGCACAGCGGCGATCTGGACACCACCAGCGGGCGCCGCAGGGGGCACCTGGACAACGGTGGCGGGATGCTCCACCGGGGCCGGGCGGGTGCTGTAGACCAGCGCGCGGGCACCCGCCGCGAACATGCGAGCGGTGGCGGGTACCCTCATCCGGGCGTCCAGCAGCACGGGCACCGGGTCGCGCCCTCCGTCGAGGCGACAGCTGAGGCGAGGATCGTCGGCCAGGGCCGTGCCGGAGCCCACGAGGATGGCGTCGTACACGTCACGCAGCCGGTGGACATGCTCGCGGGCTTCGGGCCCGGTGATCCACTGGCTCTCGCCGGTGACGGTGGCGATGCGGCCGTCCAGGCTCGCGCCCGCCTTGAGCACCACCAAGGGGCGCCCGCGCACCATGGCGGTGACGAAGGCGAGGTTGAGCTCCCGGCAGGCATCCGAAGCCACACCTACGGCGACCTCGAGGCCCGCCTCGCGCAGGCGCGCGATCCCGCGCCCGTTCACTCTTGGGTTGGGATCCCGCATTCCCACCACCACCCGGGACACACCAGCACGCAGGATGGCCTCGGTGCACGGTGGCGTGCGACCGTGGTGACTACAGGGCTCGAGGTTGACGTAGAGCGTGGCGCCGCGGGCCGCGTCACCTGCCCGGCGCAGGGCCCCCACCTCGGCGTGAGGCTGCCCCGCGCGCGCGTGGAAGCCCTGGCCCACCACGCCCCCGTCGCGCACCACCACGGCGCCGACCAGGGGATTGGGGGCGGTGCGGCCCTGAGCCTGGCGCGCCAGCGCGATGCAGCGCTCCATCCAGCGCTCGTCGCTCACCGGCCCGCCTCTCCCTTTCCGCCGGTGAGGCCGCGCACGAGCTCGAGCAGGGCCTCGGGGCTCTCGAGCTCCCGGTAGACCGAGGCGAAGCGGATGTAGGCCACCGGGTCGAGCCCCTCGAGGGCGGAGAGCACCAGGCGTCCCACCTCGATGGAGTCGATCTCCCGCTCGCCGGTCTCGAGCACGGCACGCTCGACACCGTCGACCGCGCCCTCGATGTCGTCGGCTGTGACGGGGCGCTTGCGGCAAGCGATCCGCAGGCCCAGGCGCACCTTCTCGCGGTCGAAGGGTTCCCGCCGGCCGTCCTTCTTGACGACCATCGGCAGGCGGACCTCCACCCGCTCCTGGGTGGTGAAGCGACGCCCGCAGGCCTCGCACTCTCGCCGCCGCCGAATACTGGACTCGGAGGCGCGCGAGTCGATGACTCGGCTGGCGGGATCACCGCAAAAGGGACAGCGCATGGAGAGCTACTATCCCTTCTGGATCTCGCTGAACATGCCCACCCGCAACGCGTGGCGCCCGCCCTGGAAGCTGGCGTCCAGGAAGGCCTCCAGGCAGGCCTCGGCCAAGCCGGGACCGATGACCCGCTGGCCCATGCAGATCACGCGCGCGTCGTTGTGCTCGCGGATGGCAGCCGCCGAGAAGGTATCGGAGACTACCCCGGCCCGCACATCGGGGAGCCGGTTGGCGGCCATGGACATGCCCTGTCCCGTCCCGCAGACCAGCAGACCCAGGTCAGCGCGCCCCTCGGAGACGGCGGCTGCCACGGCAGCAGCGAAGTCCGGGTAGTGACAGCTGGCGTGGGCGTGGGTGCCGACATCCTCGACCTGGACGTCGCGGGCGCGCAGCCAGCCGACCA
>CAZHIK010000424.1:0-7813 GCA_964532635.1 uncultured Enterobacterales bacterium | reverse complement strand
CGCCATGCCCGCCACCCGCTGGACCCGCTTCTTCGTCAACCTGTTCGCTCCCCTCGCGCTGCTGCTCTTCATGGCCGGCGTGCCCCAGGCCTGGGCCGGGGACGTGGAGTACCGTAGCGAGGTCACCACTCGCGACGGCAGCACCTCCACCACCACCACCCGCGAGCACAGCCACGGCGGTCGCGTCGATAGCGCAGACCTCGAGCAGGGCCAGTTCTACAAGAGCAACCCCCACTCCTGGACCAGCGGCGCATCCCGCACCTACTTCCAGGACGGCGCCGGGCAGCCCCAGGCCCAGGACCGGGCCTCCGGCCTGCCGGTCGATGTCAAGCTCTGGGGTGACAAGGGCGGCGACCAGGTCTGGACGGATGGCGTCGAAGGTTGGGCCGGCAAGGCCGACCTGTCGGCCCTCGGCTACGACTGGCAGGCTACCGCCTCGGTCGGCAACAAGGACGGCAACTACTACGCCAAGGGCACGCTGTCGGGCAAGGCCTACCTGCTCAAGGGTCAAGTCGAGAGCGCCAAGAT
Source organism: uncultured Enterobacterales bacterium (assembly GCA_964532635.1). Taxonomy (GTDB): domain Bacteria; phylum Myxococcota_A; class UBA796; order UBA796; family JAFGLY01; genus CALDOK01. The sequence continues at coordinate 7,285 of CAZHIK010000424.1, read as the reverse complement.
CGGCGTAGGTGACGACGATCTGGGCCTCCACCTCCAAGGCAAGGCCGACGGCTTCGTGGGCGTCGAAGGCAAGCTCGAAGGTCAGGCCAAGGTGGGCAAGGATGGTGTGGCCCTCGAAGGCAAGGCCGAGGTCTTCGCCGGCGCCAAGGCCAACGGCCAGATCCCCATCACCCTCTCCCTGTGCAAGATGAAGGCGGGCGCCACCCTCAAGGGCGAAGTCAGCGCCGGTGCGGGCGCCAGCGCCACAGGCACCATCAAGATCGACTGGGCCACGGGCACTGCCAAGGTCTCCGGCGAGCTGGCCGCCACCCTCGGCCTGGGCGCCGGCGCAGGCGCCGAGGTCACCATCGACCTGTCCGCGCTCGTCAGCGACCCGGCCGCTGTCGGCAACTGCCTGCTCGACGGCGTCAAGGCCCTGGCCAACGGAGCGGTCGAGCTGGGCGGCGACCTGGTGGATGCTGCCGGACGAGCCCTCTCCACCGCGGGAAGCGCCATCGCAGATGGGGCCAGCGCCGTCGCCAACGGCGCCGTGCGCGCCACCAAGGCGGTGGGCAGCGCACTGTCCAGCGCAGGCTCCGCCGTGGCCAGCTTCTTCGGCTGGGGCAGCGATCCGGCCCCGCCCACCCCGCGGGTTCCCCCGGGCAACAACACGCCCCTGCGCTCCAACACCCGCCCGCTCACCATCACCATCATGGTCCCGGCACCGGGCAACCGTGGTCAGCAGGGTCCGACGATGTCCCTCAAGGCTCACCGCCAGGCCTACCCCCACTAGGCTCCGAGGCTCCGCACCTGCGGGCTCCATCGCATATACTCTAAGGGCCGCGTGTTTCAGGCACGCGGCCCTTTTCGTGCCCCAAGGAGAGCGCCATGATCCTGCGCACGCTGCTGTGCCTGGCCCTGCTCGGCTCATCCACCGCCTTCGGCCAGGCCGACGGCTACCCCGACGAGACCTTCCGCCAAGCCGATGAGGCCCTCGCGACCGGCGATCTCGCCGCCGCCCGCGCCGCCTTGGAGAAGGGCCTGCGCCGGGTCCCCGACCACGCCAACGGCTGGGTCAACCTGGGCAACATCCAGCTCCTGGAGCAGGACTGGGCGGGAGCCACCAGCTCCTTCGAGCGCGCCATGCAGGTGGATCCGAGCCACTACCTGGCCATGAACGGCATGGGCGCGGCCCTGCTGGGTCAGGGCCAGCTCGACCCGGCCGTGGAGTGGTTCCTGCGCGCGGTCGAGGCCAAGCCCGAGTACATCACCCCTCTGATCAACCTCGGCGACATCGCGGTGCTCCAGAACGAAGCCGCCGCCGCCATCCAGTACTACGCTCTGGCCCTGCAGGTGGACCCCTTCGCCCGGGACCCCGCCCTGGCCCTGGGCGAGCTGCACATCATCGCTGGCATGAACGCCGAAGCCCACAAGTACATCGATCCAGTCCTTTCCCGGGATCCCGCCGACCTCGAGGCCCTGGAGCTCAAGGGCCGCGCGCTGCTGGGCGAAGGCCTGCCCCTGCGGGCCCTCGAGCCCCTGTTGAAGGCTCAGGGCATCGACGCCGACGTGGTGAGCACCCAGCGCCTGATCGGCATCTCCTGCATGGCCACCGGCCAGTGGGCCTGCGCCGAAGACGCCTTCCGCAAGGCCATCGTGCTGCAGCCTGACGATCCCGAGCTGCACCTCGAGCTGGGCCAGATGTACCGCACCGCCGGCGAAGAGACCTGGGACCGCGCCCAGTGGCACTTCCAGAAGACCCTGCAGCTCGACCCGAACATGGTCGATCCGTGGTTCGAGCTGGCCAGCCTCGAGGAGGATCTCGGCAAGGACCAGGACGCCCTGGCCCACTACCACAAGGCCATCGAGATCCAGCCCGACCACTGCCCCTCGCTGTCCAACCTGGGCCGCATGCTGAAGCTCCAGGGCGACCCGGCCACTGCCGAGCTGATGCTCGATCGCTGCCTCGCCTCGGATCCGGGCTTCGTCCTTGCGATCCTGAACCGGGGCTGGGTCCGCGCCGACGCCGGGATGTGCGACCAGGCACGCGCCGATCTGGAGCCCCTGGCGGCCAAGGGCGACGCCCTGTCCGAGCACGCCGCGGCCCTGCTCGAGAAGTGCCCATAGCGCAGCGCTCGAGACGCCCGAAAGCCCGTAGCACAGAGCTGGATTCACGTTAAGACGCCCCGCTCAGACGCGGGCGTCACGAGGCTGGAGCTTCGCCCGCGAGCCCCGCCTCCAGGCGGGGTCGCCGTACCCGGGAGGTGCATCCTGTCCACCCGAGCCGACATGCTGAAGCGCGCTGCTGGCTGGGCCATCGCTCTGGCCGTGCTCATCGGGATCTACGCCGTCATCAAGTACACGGCGCTCGACGGTGTCCGCATCAACCGCAACGCCAGCGAGGTGATCAAGGTCTACCTCCTCGGCGCCGGCATCCTCATCGCCGTCGCCCGTTGGGCCTGGTTGCGCTGGATGCAGCCTCGCGCCGACGCCGCCGCGCTGTGGTCTCGCCGCACGCTCCAGCTCCTCATGCTCGCGTTGTGCTTGGCGGCCACGCTCAACTACGGCCGCTACGGCATGAAGCTCATCCGGGACCGCATCGACGTCTACGACGTCATCCACTACTACCTGGGCCCCAAGTACTTCGATGAGCTGGGCTACTTCGACCTGTACGCCGCCTGCATCATCGCCGATGAAGAAGCGGGCAAGTACTTCAAACCGGCCCCGCCCACCTACCAGCACCAGGACATCAACGGCTACGAGATCCGCCCCTACCGGGCCGCGCTCGAGCGCACCGACGAGATCAAGTCCAAGTTCGAGGGCGATCGCTGGGACGGCTTCGTCCACGACTTCACCACCCTGCAGCGCGAGTTCTACGGCCTCGAGAAGAAGTACTGGTACCAGCTGATCAACGACCACGGCTTCAATGGCACCCCAGGCTGGTCCGGCTACGCCGCACCGATCGTCAACCTGGTGGATGCGGATCAGGTCAAGCTGATCTGCTACATCGACATCGGGTTGCTGCTGGTGGCCATCGGCGTGGCCTGGTGGGCCTTCGGGGGCTGGTCCGCCGCATTCCTCTTCTTCTTCATCCTCACCACCTACAGCACCCGATGGCCCACCATCTCCTGGGCCATCATGCGCTACGACTACGCAGCGGCCTTGATCATGGCCGTCTCCTTCGTCAAGAAGGGCAGGCCGCTGCTGGCGGGCATCTTCGCGGGCCACACCGCGGCCATGCGCATCTTCCCGGCCACCTTCTTCTTCGGCCCCGGGGTCCAGGGCGCCTGGAAGGCACTGCGTCACCGCAAGCTCGACATGTTCGCCGTGCTGTTCTTCGTGGGCGTCGTGGGCTGGGTGGGCGCGCTGCAGCTCAACTTCGCCGCCCAGTTCGGTGGTGAGCACATCGCGCAGCACTGGAAAGGCATGACCGACCACATGGAGCCGGAGAACCTCTCCTCCCGGCGCCTGGGCATGGCCATCGCGCTGGCCTACCGCGGCGAGATCGACGAGCCCTGGTCCTTCAAGCGCATCGACCGCGTGGAGCGCCAGGAGCCCATCCGCAAGGGCATCGCGCTGGTGGTGCTGCTGGCCCTGGGCTGGGCCCTGCGCAAGTGCGACCGGGCCGAGGCCTACGCCATGGGCTTCATCGCCTTCTTCGCCTTGGCCACAGCCAGCTACTACTACTTCATCGTTCGAGCGCCCTTGATACTCGTGCATGCGCATGGTGCGAAGAAACCACGCCACCTGATCGCGCTGGTGTGGCTGCTCGGCATCGAGCTGTTCGCCAACCTCGCGCAGCAGTTCCTGGGTGGAAACCGCATCTTCGTGGTGGGCTGGATGGGCTGGACCCTCTTGGCCTACTGCATCGGCATGATCGCCGTCCTCATCTGGGAATCCCACCGCCAGACCCCCGACTCCGAAACGGAGCCCGCATGACCCGCCTCTCCACCCTCCTCGTCCTCTTCGGCCTCGCCGTCACGCCCGCGCACTTCGGCTGCGAAAACACCACCACCATGACCGCTGGTGGTGTGGTGGTCCGCGCACCGGACTTCCCGTCCCGCGTCGAGGGAGCCTTCGCCCGCGCCGCCAACGACCACCTGGGCACCGAAGCTCGCAAGAGCCTCGAGGGCGCCCAGGGCGTGTTCCTGGTGGACAATCCCGCCAAGATCCAGGGCCTGCCCGAGTCCGTCGAGGTACGCGCGCTGCTGGACGATCCCGCGGTCAAGGAGCTGCTGCTGGGCACCGACGAAGACGCCCTGGCCGACAAGCTGGTGGAGATGAACGTCACCGGCATCGTGGTGCACTGGCGGCTGATGTCCGCCATCGACCGCGGCAAGACCCTCGCGTCCCGGCTGGTCCACCACGACGAGCTCAACCGCTTCCAGCTGCAGCGGATCACCGACGAGGTGTTCATCTACCGGGTGCTGCAGACCCCCATCGTCTTCCCGCCCCAGCTCGCCGCCGCCTGCACCATGTCCCTGCGCAGCCTGCTGGCCACCGGCCAAGGCATCGACCTGTCGCGCATCCCCGCGCCCCGCGACGGCCAGTGGGAGCTGATGGCGTCGGTGCGCGGCCAGGGCCGCGAGCTGGGCATCGGCCTGGCCAAGAACAAGGACCTCAACGCCGCCCTGGTCGAGCTGGCCCGCGACATCGAGCGCACTCACCGCCGCTGGAACGAGTGGTACGGCTTCCCCCCCGTCAAGGACCACATCGCGGACCTCACCATCGAGATCCACCGCATCAAGGAGCGGGCCATCGTGGAGCCGCGGGGCGAGCAGGACCTCGAGGACCTGTGGGAGATGGGCATCGACGGTGCCGTCATTCGCGACTTCGAAGACCGCCGTGTGGGTGTGTTCCCCGGCTCCGTGGCATACGCCCGGGCCCACCGCACCGCCGACCAGTTCCTGCGCCACACCGCCAGCTTCCACCACATGGACGACAAGCGCCCCTGGCGCGACCCCGACATCTCCCTCGAGATGGTGCGCGACCACCAGTACCAGGAGATCCCCGGCAAGGGCCTGATCTACCTCTACCGCGGTCAGGCGCCGGTACCCCTCGAGCTGGTCACCCTCGAAAACACCAAGAAGTCCATCCTCAGCGCGGCCGACTGGTGGGTCTACAACATGAAGCCCGACGGCTCGGTGGTCTACAAGTGGTGGCCAGCCGAGAACCGCGAGTCCAACGAGTACAACATCGTCCGCCACACCCTGGCCACCTGGAACCTCGCCCTGGCCTACCGGCTCGACCCCAAGCCCGAGTACCTCGAGGGCGCCATCGCGTCCCAGGAGTACACCCTGAAGTTCCTGAAGGAAGAGCAGATGGCCAATGGCGAGACCATGGCCTACATCTCCTTCAACAACAACCAGAAGCTCGGCACCGTTGTGGTGGGCCTGCTGGGCATGATCGAGGTGGCACGGCTCACCGGGGACAGGAGCAACGACGAGCTGATGCGCCAGTTCGCCAGGTTCGTCTGGCACCAGCAGGAAGACAACGGCAAGTTCGATCCCTACTACGTGCCTGACGACCACCCCTACGCCGACATGGTCAACGACATCGTGCCGGGCGAGGCCGCCCTGGCCATGATCGAGCTGTCCAAGTACTTCGAGGATCCGACCATCATCGAGCCCTTGAAGAAGTACTGGGAGTACTACGAGCCCTGGTACTACGAGCGCGCCAACAAGAAGCGCACCGACGCCCCGTGGCCCTCCATGGTCTACGACAACGACACCCGCCTCGAGCTGGTGCAGTTCGGCCCCTGGACCGTCATGGCCGCCAACGCCTACCACGAGGTCACCGGCGACGAAGACGTCGCCAAGTTCGGCCTCGAGATCGCGCGCTTCATGATCGACTCGTACCAGTGGGACGGCGAGCGGGCGCCCTTCCCCGACTACATCGGCGGCTACTACAAGCTCCCCTACGAGCTCCCCGCCATGCAGGCCTTCTGCTACGCCGAGGGCACGGCCGCAGCCTATCAGCTGGCTGTACGCGCAGCACCCGAAGAAGCCCCCTACTTCGAGCTGGCCACCCGCGAGACCGTGCGCTTCGGCATGCAGATGCAGTTCGACGAGCTGAACACCTATGCGTTCAGCCGTCCCGACATGGCCAACGGCGGCATCCGCTACGCCATGAACGAGACCAAGATCCGCATCGACTACGTCCACCACGCTCTTAGCGCCATGTACCTGTACTACGTGGGCGCCGTCAACGACCCGAACCTCCCCGCCGAGGTCAAGGCGGACGTTCCCCTGCTGCCCGAGCGCCTCGAGGCCGCCATGTCTGCGGCGGAAGCCGCCAAGGCCGAGAGGGAAGCCGCCGAGGGCCAGGAGGGTGAGCCCTCCGAGGCCCAGCCCCCGCGCAGGGTGCTCGCGCCCACCAAGAAGGCCCAGCTGGGCGTCCACGGCGGCAACCCCGCCATCAAGGGCGAGTAGCCTCCTCCTGCCGCGCTGGCTGCGGCCGCCCCGAGCAGGGTTCCTCGGGCGCGGAGGCGTGGCGCACTCGCCTGGGTGGGCAGCGCGGACAGGGCGCAGGGCCAGGAAAGCGCCCCGCCAGCAACCTGAAGGCCGCCTCGGAGCCCGCCTGGTCCCCAGCGCGCAGGCGCAGGTCCCCCAGCAAGGCCAGGGCCCCCACGGCGTCGGCGGCGTCCATCGCCTCACCCGCCAGCAGCCGGGCCTCCAGCGCCCCCAGGTAGTCCAGGGCCAGCGCCGGATCCCCGGCCCGCTCGGCGGCCCGAGCGTGGTGGTGCAGGGCCTCCAGGGGCACCGAGGGCCACAGCTGGGGCGACGCGCACACCGCCGCCGCGAGCATCATCAGCATGGGAATGAGGAGCGCCACTGCGGGCTCCGCCATCCGTCCCTGACCGTGGGCGCAGCATAGCACCAGCCCGCGAGGGGCGCGGCCCAGCGAGCGCGGATGACGTTATTTCGACGCCTTGGCTCCGTGGAGGCAGGGAGCCTCGTCGCCCACCTTGTCCCGGACCTCGCCCTCCCACAGCTCTCGGGAGATCTTCATGGAGCAGTAGCGGGGCCCGCACATGGAGCAGTAGCGCACGTTGCTGCCGTCTTCGGTGGTGGGAGCATGCTCCTTGCGGTACTCCCGCGCGCGGTCGCCATCGAGGGCCAGATCGAACTGCTTGTCCCAGTCGAAGTCGAAGCGAGCCCGGGACATGGCGTCGTCGCGATCCCGGGCGCCGGGCAGGCCGCGGGCGATGTCGGCGGCGTGGGCCGCGATCTTGTGGGCCACGATGCCGGTGCGTACGTCGTCGGCGTCGGGAAGCCCCAGGTGCTCCTTGGGGGTGACGTAGCAG
>CAZHIK010000423.1:0-7820 GCA_964532635.1 uncultured Enterobacterales bacterium | reverse complement strand
TGCGTGATCCGCTGCAGACCCTCAGGGAGCTGCGCCGGGTGCTGCGCCCGGGTGGGCTGGCCCTGCTGGAGGTCCCCAACTACGCCTCGCTGCTGCGGCTCGTCTTTGGTCGCCATTGGTTCCCATTGCTGGTACCCCAGCACCTGCAACACTTCGAGGTGCCCAGCCTGCGCCACGCGCTGCTGGAAGCAGGCTTCGAGCGCGTGCTGGTGCTGCGTGCCGCCTGGTGCCCGGCGGAGCTGATCATGAGCTTGGGGCCCTTGCTGGGGCGGACCATGGGGATGCCCACCCCCCGTGAGGCGGACCCCAACCGCCTGGCCGCCAAGCTGATCACCCTGCTGCTCGCCATCGTCTTCGTGCTGATCGATCTTCCCCTGAGCGTGCTGTCGAAGCTGATGGGCCGCTCGGGCAGCCTGCTCGCCTTGGTCCAGGCTCCCGACAGCCCGGCACCTGACGGTCCACCGAAGTCCAGGAGCCGCCCATGAATCCGCAGCCTCTCCGGCATCGCGCGCCTCTGCTCGTCACGCTCCTCCTGCTGCTCGTTCCCGTGAGCCGAGCCTCCGCGGCCATCATCACCGTCGACGACAGTGGTGGGGCCGACTTCACCTCCATCCAGGCCGCCGTGAACGCCGCTTCGGGCGGTGACACCATCCAGATCCGCGGTGGGACCTACAGCGAGACGGTGTCGGTCAGCGGCAAGAGCCTGACCCTGCAGGGTGCCGGCTCCTCGTCGGTGGAAGTGAACGGGGACAGCTCCGGCGCGGCCCTGGCCATCGATGGCGGTGGAATCTCGCTGTCGGTCTCGGGCATGACGCTCACCGGGGGAGAGCGGGGCCTGACCGTGCGCCAGAGCACCGCCAGCATCTCCGATGTTGTGGTCCAGGACAACAGCACCGCCGGCAACGGCGGCGGCGTGGGAGTCTTCGAGGGTGCGACGGTGACCATGACCGACTGCGTGGTCAGCGACAACGAAGCCAGCTCGGTCTACCACGGCGGGGGTGTGTACGTGGACGCGGCCTCGCTCGTCCTCGAGCGCTGCGAGATGAGCGGCAACGAGGCCGAGCAGGGTGGTGCCCTGTACGCAGAGGCGGGCGACATCGAGCTGGTGGACAGTGAGATCACGGGCAACGTGGCCCGCAGCCACGGAGGAGGCGTCCGCCTGCGCGACGGCTCGAGCCTCGCTGCCAGCGGCAGCACCCTCGATGACAACAGCTCGAGCGGGCGCGGCGGCGCGGTGTCTATCGAGGACTCCGACAGCAGCTGGAGCAGCTGCGACTTCATCGACAATGTGGCGGCCACCGGTGGCGGCGCCATGCACCTCAGCGGCCAGGGCAGCTCGGGCACTACGGCGGACGGTACCTTCGAGGGCAACACCGCCAGCGGGGCTGGTGGTGCCATCTGGGCCTGGGATCACGACCTGGTGGTCTCGGGCACCGTCGCCGACAACATCTCTCCGGACACCGAGTACGGAGGCGGCATCTACGCCAGCTCTCTGGACCTGGAGCTCAGCTCGGTGACCATCAGCGGCCACACGGCTCTGGCCGGAGGCGGCGTCTTCGCCTCTGGCGGTACCGTGACACTGTCCAGCGCCACCTTCAGCGACAACGAGGCGGTGGAGAGCGGAGGGGGCCTGTACAGCACCGGCGACGTCAGCGGCTCCAGCAGTACGTTTTCGTCCAACATCGCAGGAAGCGAGGGAGCCGGCATCTATGTGTCGGGCGTCGATGTGCACCTGCAGTCCGCGTCGTTTCAGGACAACGCAGCCGCGGGAGCGGGTGGGGGCCTGCTGGTGCGCGGTGGTTCGCTGACCATCTCCGTCATGACCGCCCAGGGCAACAGCGCCGTGCAGGGTGGCGGTGTCTGCGTCATCGGCAGCAGTGATCCCGACGCCCAGGTCGCCATCAGCTACGGTACCTTCACCGGCAACGCAGCCTCCAGCTCCGGTGGTGGCTTGTACGTGGACTCCACCTGGACCGTGGGCGTCTGGGGTGGCACCTACTCGGGCAACAGCTCCGGAGGATGGGGTGGTGGGCTGTACCTGCTCGATATCCGCGCCATCCTGCTTCGGAAGATGGCCGTGGAGGACAACGAAGCCCTCGAGGCCGGTGGGCTCTATCTGGCCTCGGTGGCGGGAACGGTGGCGTGGAACGACTTCGAGGGAAACCACGCCCTTGGGGACGGTGGCGGTGTGGTGCTGTCGGCCCCAAGCGGCAACCTGACCTTCCGCAACAACCGGCTGGTCGAGAACGACGCGACCGAAGGGGGCGGGGTGTACGTCAGCGCAGACTCCGGGGGCACCCTCGAGCTCGTGAACAACGACGTTGTGGCCAACGGCGGCGGTGGTATTTCCCTGGACTCCTCGCCCGCCACGTCGGTGATCAACGCCATGGTCGTGGGCAACAGTGGTGAGGGCATCGCCTCGGACGACGCCCACCACAGCGGCAGCCTGTCCTACAACCTGCTGTACGACAACGACACGGACTGGGGCGGCGAGCTGTCCTCTCGCACCGGCTCGGACGGCAACATCGAGCTGGCACCCGGGTACAAGAGCTGGTCGGACGACGGGGACGGGAGCAACGAGGTGCTGCTGCTGACATCCACCTCACCGGCCCGGGACGCGGGCGATCCCACGCTGCTCGATCTGGATGGCAGCCGCTCCGACATGGGCAGCTACGGCGGTCCCGAGGCCGAGGACGGTGACGACGACGAGGACGGCGTGCTGCGCAGCGAGGGGGACTGCGATGACGCCGAGGCCAGCGTCTACCCAGGGGCCACCGAGGTGGTCTACGACGGGTTCGACAACGACTGCGACGCCAGCACGCTGGACGACGATCTCGACGGAGACGGCTTCGGCCACGAGGACGACTGCAATGACCAGGACGCGAGCATCAACCCCGACGCCGACGATCCGTACGGCGACGGCGTGGACCAGGACTGCGATGGCGCTGACGGGGACGCCCCGGACGACACCGGAGACACGGCGGAGGACCCGGATGACACCGGCCCGAGCAGCGGCGACGACATCGACAACGACGGCTACAGCTTCCCGGAGGACTGCAACGATCTCGAGCCCCTGGCCAACCCGGGCATGGAAGAGATCTGCGATGACTTCATCGACAACGACTGCGATGGCGCCGTGGACGGCTCGGACGCCGACTGCCTCGAGGAGCGGGAGTACGACTGCACCGGCTGTGCCTCGAACGGGCGCGGCGGCTCGGCGCTGCTGTGGGTGCTGGGCTTGCTGGGCTTGGCGGTGACCCGCCGCCACTCGAGCGGCTGATCAGCGTCCGATGAACATGCCGCGGGGATCCACCTCCTCGCGCAGCAGACGGAGCTCCTGCTCGGTGGGGGCGGGGGTCTGCTCGAGCGTCGGGGAGACCAGCAGCTCGAAGCCCGAGGCGTCATGTACCTGCTGCAGGCTGATGCCCGGGTGCAGCGACTCGATGCGCATACGGCAGGTCTCGGGGCAGTAGCCCAGCACGGCGAGCTGGGTGATCACCTTGTAGGGGCCAGTGTCGTTGGGCAGTCCGGCAGCTTCGCGAGCGCCTGGGCCGGTGAGGTAGCCGGGGCTGGTGAGGAACTCGACCTCTTCGACGAAGCGGCGGGGGTCCTGGGGCGTGATCACCATGGTGCGCCAGGCGAAGCTGGCCAGGTCGTTGGCGCCGCCGCTGCCGGGGAAGCGCACCTTGGGCTTGGCGTAGCTCCCACCGACGTAGGTGGAGTTGAGGTTGCCGTAGGGATCGATCTGCGCGCCGCCCAGGAAGCAGTAGTCCACCTGGCCCCGGGCCAGTGCGTTCATGGTGTCGGCCATGGAGCCCGAGGTGACGCCCCGATGCCAGGTGCGGGAGTCGCCAACGCTGATGGGCAGGGCCTCGAGCTGGGCGCCGGCACCACCGGCCTCGAACATGGCCACCAGGTTGGGGGCGTGGTTGCGCTGGGCGAGCATCGTGGCGGCGCAGGGCCCGCCTGTGCCCACCACCACCATGCTGTGATCGGCGAGGAAGCGGGAGGCCACACAGACCATCAGCTCCATGTCGTTGTAGCCGCGGTCCATGGCTATCCCTCCTCGCCAGCGTCGATGAGAAGCTCCAGCCTGCGCAGCTCGCGTAGGCGGTCGATCCCGCCGTTGCGCTCGAGGTAGGCCTGGAACTCGTCGACCCCGAGGATGTTTTGCTGCAGGAACTCGGCAAAGGCATCCAGGTCACGCTCGACCTTCAGCCACTCGGCGAGGTGACGCTCGTCGCTGTAGTATTCGCCGGGCATGTTGCCCGGATAGCTGCCGTAGGGCACCTCGACCACGGCATCGACCATGTAGTAGGGGATGACCGTGCGGTCGGGCTCGGCCCGTATCTGCTCGCTGGAGATGAGGCGCTCGCAGCTGACCACCACGTGCTTGGCCGCCGCAGCGACGTCGAGGTCCGCCACGGTGGAGCCGTCGATCTGGCAGTTGCCAGCCGGATCGGCGCGGTGGACGTGGATGAGGGCGACGTCGGGAGCGAGGGCCGGCACCGCGGCGAAGGTCTTGCCGGTGAAGGGGCAGCGGATCTCGGCTGCAGCGCTGCGCACGAAGGTGTCGGTGCCCAGCATGGAGCGGGTGGGCAGGAAGGACAGCCCCATCGCCGCGGCACGTAGACGCCAGAGTAGGGCTGCGTTGGTCCACTCTGTGAGCTCGACCTCACCGCTCTGCACCATGCGCCTGGCGCTGGAGGACAGGCCTCGCATCTCCAGCCCGACGATGTAGGCAGCGTCGCAGCGATCGATGCAGTGGCCAGCGGCGAGGATCTGGAAGTCGTGGGTGGTGGTGTGGCCGGCGAAGCCCAGGCCCTTACGACCCTGGCGGACCACCTCGTGGAGCAGCGCCGTGGGGATGCGCACTCCTCCGAAGCCGCCCGAGGCAAGGTAGCATCCATCGTTTACGTGGCGCTCGATGGCGTCGCGGACGGTGGTGACCTTGGACACCATGCCCTTGGACTTCTTGCGGTGGTGCGCACGGAGCGCGTCGGGATCGGGGTCCGTGAAAATGCGGCCCAGTCCGCGGGCGTCGCTCATCCTTCCTCCAGCCGCTGGAGACGCCGCATATGGCCTCCAGCACACGCTCACCTAACCCTCCTGCCCGTGGCTCGCCCCCGCCCTGGAGACCAGCTCCAGTCGACGCACCTCGAGCACCCCGGCGGGTGCCCAGGGTGCTCGAGCTGTGGAGCGGAAGCTGGGCTAGCCGCGGGAGGTGTGGCGGACGATGACGTAGCCACCGTTGGGGCCAGGCACGCCGCCGCGGATGAAGAGCAGGCCCTTCTCGGCGTCGATGCGGACCACGCGCAGGTTCTGCACGGTGGTGCGCTTGGCGCCCATGTGGCCAGGCATCTTCTTGCCCTTGAGCACGTGGCCCGGGGTGAGGCGGGTACCGATGGAGCCACCATGACGGAAGAACTCGTGGGTACCGTGGGTGCGCTCGAAGCCGGCGAAGCCATAGCGCTTCATGACGCCAGCGAAGCCGCGGCCCTTGGAGGTGCCGGTGACGTCGACCGCGTCGTCTACGACGAAGATGTCCATGGCGCCGACGTTGCCACCGGCCGGGTACTTGGCCAGGTCGGCTTCGGTCAGACGGATCTCTCGAACGAACTTCTGGGGCTTCACGCCAGCCTTGTCGAAGTGGCCGCGCTGAGGCTTGGTGAGCCGCTGGGGCTTCTGCTCGTCGAAGCCGAGCTGAACGGCATTGTAGCCATCGGCGCCGTCGGCGGACTTGAGCTGGATGACGATGTTGGTGCCGACTTCGACCACGGTGACAGGAAGGACGTCGCCGTTGTCAGCAAAGATCTGGGTCATACCGACCTTGCGGCCGAGCAGACCGGGCTTGTTGTTGGCCATGTCTACCTCGCATTGGACGACGGCGCGGAGTGAAGTTCCCGCACCGCCCTCGTACGTAGGGGGGAAAGGGGCCCGCCTGACTATCCGCTGCCCACGGAGGTGTCAATCGTTGCCGCTAGATGCCCGTGCCGGACAGGTGGATGGCGTAGTCCGGTTCGTTGGCCGCGTCGGACAGGATGTGGAGTATGTTCATGTCGAACGTCTCGTAGGGCAGATCGAAGGCGGTGCCCGTAGCGATGTACTCCACGTTGATGGCGGTGCCCTGCCAGGGGTCCAGGGTGATGGTCGAGCCGCCGTAGTTGGTGGAGAAGGTGCCCGCAGGAGCGAGTGCGTCGTTGTTGACGTAGATATCCGTGATGGTCAGGGTCTCGTCGCCGGTGTTGGTGATCATCACCTGTTGGGTGTGGGGCAGGCCGAACATCGAGATGCAGTAGAAGCTCATGGCGTAGGGATCGCCGCCGGTGTCCACCGAGATCATGGGCGCGCAGATGTCGCAGATGTCGTCCGCTTCGCCGGTGGCTTCCACCGTGAGGCGCTCCTCGCCTGGAGTGTCGGAGACGAACACGAACTCACCCTCGAGCACGCCGATGGCGGAGGGCGACCACTCCACCTCGACCTCTCGGGACTCACCGGGATCGAACTCGAGGGGCAGGTACTCGTCGAAGTCCCAGTCCAGGGTGGCCCGGTTCGTCTCGATGTCCATCAGAAAGAACACCTCGGTGCCGATGTTGGAGACGGTGAGAGTGCGGGTCTCGGTGCTGCCGACGTCGATCAGCCCGAAGTCCACAGGGCTGGGGGAGACGGAGATGTCGGCACCCTCGTCGCCGCTGCCGTCGTCGAAGCCCTCGCCATCGAGGGTGATGGTGATCTCGGCGGCCTCGTGGTGGTCGGTGTTGACGACCAGCTCACCGTAGTAGTCCCGCTCGGAGGAAGGGGAGAAGAGCAGGTCGAAGATGGCATGGGTCTCGCCGCTGATGGCGGTGGGCAGGGAGGTCATGCTGCTGATGACCATGGTGCCGCTGCCGCCCTCGATGGTGGCCTCGGAGACGATGACGTCGCCTTCACCTTCGAAGCTGACCACGACAGAGGCCTCGCCGGACTCGCCGATGATGACCTGGCCGAAGTCCACGCTGCCAGGCTCGACCTGGAGGTCGCCGTAGTCTTGGACCTCTGGACCCGTGTCGTCGCGGTCGGGCCCTTCGGTGTCGCTGTTGAGAGGCTCCAGGCCGATGCAACCCGCGGCGAAGAGCACTGGCAGGCTCGCCAGGGACTTCATGATGTACTCCGGTGCGCGGTCCACAAGATAGCTCGACATCCTGGTTTGCTCAACGACAACCGCGTTGTAGACAGGGTCCTGAGTACAACGGGCGGCCCAGAGGCCGCCCGAAGCCACGCGGGGTGACCCTAGAAGGTGTACTTGAGCACGCCGGTCATCGACACACCGAAGTCCATGCCGATGACGTAGATGGCGTCGATGTCGGCACCCAGGGAGAAGTGGGACATCTTGGTGTAGTACTCGAAGGTGGGGCCGAGCATGACGAGGGGGTGGGGGCTGGTGTGGTAGCCGTAGTCGACGCCGAGAGCGGGAACGACGGTCTCCTGCCAGGCGGTCTCGTGGATCAGCAGAGGGCTGAACATCACGCCGCCACCGATGCGAGCACCGACGCCGAAGCGGCGACCGGGGTAGGCCGACCACTCGAGGCTGGCGATGCCCGAGTAGGTGCGGAGGTCGCCCTGGACCATCGGGGCGCCGGGATCATCGGCCTGGATTTCGTAGTGCAGGCCGTTGTGGATGCCCTGGAAGAAGGCGATTTCCCAGGCCATGGAGTTGTTCTCGTTGTCCACGAAGTCCTGGCCCAGCGCGAGCGCCATGGAGGTGCCGGGCTTGACGTAGCCGTTGAACTTGCCGAGGTAGACCCAGCCGCCCATGTTGGTCTTGGCGAAGAAGCCGCGGG
>CAZHIK010000422.1:0-7842 GCA_964532635.1 uncultured Enterobacterales bacterium | reverse complement strand
GGGGTGAGCTGGAGCACCGCGGTGCTCGACGAAGCCCAGGCCATCAAGAACCCCGACACCCAGCGTCACCGCGCGGCCTGCGCCCTGCAGGCCGAGCAGCGGGTGGTGACCACCGGCACCCCCATCGAGAACCACAGCGGAGAGCTGTGGGCCCTGTTTCGCTTCCTGAATCCCGGCCTGCTGGGCGGCTGGGAGGCCTTCAGGGTGCGCTTCGCCGAGCCGGTGGAGCGGGGCGAGCCCGAAGCCCTGCAGCAGCTGCGGCAGCTGGTGTTGCCCTTCATCCTGCGGCGCCGTAAAGCGGCGGTCCTCGCAGAGCTTCCCCCCCGCACCGAGGTGCGGCTGGACGTGGACCTGCTGCCCGACGAGCGCGCCCTGTACGAGGCCCTGCGGGAGCGCGCGGAGGACTGGCTCGACAGCCTCGAGGAGCCGCAGCCCCTGCAGATCCTGGCTCAGCTCACCCGGCTGCGCATGGCCTGCTGCCACCCCAGCCTGGTGCTGGACCAGGGGGTGGCCCCCGCCAGCGCCAAGCTGCAGGCCTTCGCGGACATCGTGGAGCCCCTGCGTGCCGGGGGCGGCCGGGCTCTGGTCTTCTCCCAGTTCGTGCGTCACCTGGCGGTGCTGCGGCGCTGGCTGGACGCCCGGGACATCCCATACCGCTACCTGGACGGCTCCACCCCCGCAGCCCAGCGGGATCGGGCCGTGGAGGCCTTCCAGGGTGGCGAGGGAGACCTGTTCCTCATCAGCCTGCGGGCCGGGGGCTTCGGCCTGAACCTCACCGCCGCCGAGACCGTCATCCACATGGACCCATGGTGGAACCCCGCCGTGGAGGACCAGGCCAGCGATCGGGCCCACAGGATCGGCCAGCGGCTCCCCGTCACGGTCTACCGCATCGTGGCTCGCGACACCGTGGAGGAGAAGATCCTGGCCTTGCACGCCCGCAAGCGCGAGCTGGCGGAGGGGCTGCTCGAGGGCAGCGACGCCGCGGGCCGGCTGAGTGCACAGCAGCTGATGGCTCTGATCCGGAGCGCCTGAGCCCTGCTATGCTCGGTCCTCCCCCGGAGGTTCCATGGCGCTGCAGCTGTCCACCAAGCAGAAGCTGGCCTACGCGGCCGGTGGCCTGGCCATGAACCTGACCAACCTGGTCATCAGCCAGTGGATCTTCAAGCGCTACGTGCCCTCGCCCGCAGAGGCCCTGGTGCCCGTGGCCCTGTTCGGTGCCATCTTCTTCGCGGGACGGATCACGGATGCGATCACCGATCCCCTGGTGGCCTTCTGGAGCGATCGGCTGCGCTCACCGCGAGGACGGCGCATCCCCTTCCTGATCTGGGGCCTGGTGCCCATGGCCCTGGTCTTCTTCCTGCTGTGGATGCCGCCCAAGGCCGAGCTGCACTGGCTCAACACCCTGTGGGTGCTGGTGCTGGTGCAGGCCTGGTTCGTGCTCTACACGGTGGTGGTCACCCCCTACCTGGCCCTGCTACCCGAGATCACCTCCGGGGCGGCCGAGCGGGTCAACCTGACCACCATGCAGGCGGTCTTCGTGATGGTGGGCACGGTGGTCTTCGCGGTGATCGGGGTGGTGATCGAAGGCGCGGGCTGGCTGGCCATGGGCGTGGTGGTGGCGGTGCTCTGCGTCGTGAGCTTCGGGCCCACCATCCTGGCGGTGAAGGAGGAGCCCCGGCCCGAGCCCTCCGCCGAGGAGCGGGTGGGCCTGCTCACCTGGATCAAGCTGACCTTCCAGAATCGGCCCTTCATCTTCCTGGTGGTCAGCACCAGCTTCTACTGGTTCGGGCTGAACCTGCTCATCATGATCGTGCCCTACTGGGCCCAGGATCTGCTGGGGCTGGACGAGGGCGCGGTGGCGCTGCTGATGGGGCCCTTCCTGCTGGCCAACCTGGTCTTCTTCTTCGTCTTCAACGCGCTCGCCAAGCGTCGTGGCACCTGGCTGGCCTTCGTGATCACCATCCTGGGGTCGGCCCTGGCGGCCCCCACGCTCTGCCTGGTGGGGCACCTGCCGGTGGGCAGCCTGCTGCAGCAGAGCGCGGTGGCCATGGGCCTGATCGGCATCCCCACCGCCGGCTTCATGATGCTGCCCTTCGCCCTGCTGTCCGACGTGGTGGACCACGACGAGGAGCTGACGGGCCAGCGGCGCGAGGCCATCTACTTCGGGGTCCAGGCCATCCTGCAGAAGACCATGATCGGGGCGAGCATCTTCGCCTTCGGCCTCATCGTGCTCGGCGGCGGCGGCGAGACCGCCAGCATGGGTGGCCTGAAGGCCATCCCCGTGGTGGCAGCGGTCAGCTTCGTGCTGGGTCTGGTGGCCTTCTGGCGCTATCCGCTGCGCGACGGCTAGTCGGTCTCCCAGTCCAGTTCGCCGGTCTCCGAGACCTGGATCAGCCGCGGGCCGCGGCCATCTTTGGTCGCGGCGGTGAGCACCACGGGGATGCCCGCGGGCCCTTCGCCTTGGTTGTCGAAGTGCAGGTGGCCGCCGAAGAACGCCGCGATGCGCTGCTCGAGGCCGTGGTCCTGGATGTCGGCCTCCATGCGGTCGAAGGCGTCCTGGTCGAAGGCCACCAGGCCCGCGTTGGTGAAGGGGTGGTGGCCCAGCACCACCACGGTGCCTTCGCGCGCACCCGGGCCGGCCGTGACGTCCTGGACGAGCCAGGGCCAGGGCGCGCCTTCGGCGTCGTACAGGGCCGCCTCGGGGCCGATGCCCGGGTAGCCTTCGGGGGCGTGGGTGCGGGTGTTGGTGTCCAGGGCCACGAAGCGCACGCCGCAGTGGCTGAACGCGAAGCTCACGAAGGGCGTGTCGGCCTCGTGCTCGAGCACCCATACCGCGGGGGCCTGCACCAGGGAGGGGATGTCGGCGGCGGCCTGAGCGAAGCTGTCCTCGAAGACCTCGAGCATCAGGGCGTCACCGTGGGGTTCCTCGGCTTCGCCCCAGCTGTCGCTGCTGGTGTCCCAGGCATAGGGCCAGACTTCGTGGTTGCCCAGCAGGGGCAGCCAGGGGATCTCGAGGGCCTCCAGCAGCTCTCGGGAGCGCTCCAGCTCCGAGCGCTCCCCGCTGTCGGTCAGATCACCGAGCACCACCACGAAGGCGGGTCCGGCCGTGGTTTGGGCCGCCGTGTTGATCTCGGCCACCGCGGAGGCCAGGAGGGCCTCGCTGTCGCTGGCGGTGTCGCCCTCCTGTGCGTCGTCCCAGCCCGCCCCGCCGTAGTCCTGGATGCCCTCGCCGATGTGGGTGTCGGTGAGGATGGCGAAGGAGAAGGCGCAGCGCTCCGCGGGCGGGCTGCTGTCGGCGGAGTCGACCGACGGAGCGCACGGGCCGCTGCAGGCGGGGAGGGCGAGGAGGGGGAGCAGGCGAGGACGGAGCATCCCCCCCAGCCTACACCCCCACCAGCCCCGCCGCGCGCACGGCCCGCCAGCGATCGGCGAAGGCGGCCCACGCTCCCGGGAAGGCGTCCCGCGCTTCGCCGAAGCTGAGGGGCGCGCCGTCGGGTCGGGAGGCCTCGATCAGCTCGGAGAGCCAGTCCAGCTCGTCTTCGCTGCCGGGGATCACCACGGCGCGCTCGCGGCCGTGGAGCACCAGGGCGCCGTCGGCGTCCAGTCCGTTTCCCCCCAGCCAGACCAGCCGGTCCCTGGGGCGGAGGGGCTCGGGGCCGGTCCGCAGCGCTCGGGTGATCCGGTCGGGGGGCTCGCTGGGGCCGGGAAGATGGGTGGGGAGCCAGCTGGAGACGGGGCGGTCCAGAGCCTCGCCTCGCATCCAGGAGGCCAGGGCCTGCACCAGGGGGGCGTCCCAGGCGTCGTGGTCGCCGCCGGTGGGATCGAGGTGGGGGACGTCGTTGGTGGCGAAGACGCCTTGGGGCAGCTCGAAGCTCACCCCGAAGCGCTCGGGCTCTGCAAAGATCCGGCTGTGGCGGGTGAGCACGAAGCGGTGCCAGAAGGCCGAGTCCACCAGGCCGGCCGCGAACAGCTGGCGCACCACCTCCATGGCGTCCGCGGTCTCGGCGTCGGTCTGGGTGGGGAAGCCGTACATCAGGTAGGTGTGGACCTTCACCCCCGCCTGCTGGAAGGCCTGAGCGGCCCGGGTGGCGCTGTCGATGCTCACACCCTTGTCCATCAGGTCGAGCAGTCGGTCGGAGGCCACCTCGAGGCCGCCGCTCACCGCCACCAGCCCCGCCGCAGCCAACAGCCGGCACAGATCGGGGGTGAAGGCGGCCTCGAAGCGGAGGTTGCCCCAGAAGCTCCAGGCGTGACCCCGGGCCAGCAGCTCGAGTGCCAGGGCCTTCAGCTGCCGGGGGGGCGCGGCCTCGTCGGTGAGGTGGAAGCCGGTGGTGCCGGTGGTTTCCACCAGCTCCTCCATCCGGTCCGCCAGGGCGGGGATGGCGCTGGGCTCGTAGCGGGCGATGTAGTCCAGGCTCGTGTCACAGAAGGCGCAGCGGCCGTGGTAGCAGCCGTGGGCGATGGTGATCTTGTTCCAGCGGCCGTCGGACCACAGGCGGTGGGCGGGCTCGAGGCTGTCGACGATCTGCAGGTAGTCGTTGATGGGCAGCTCGCCGTACAGGGCCGCGCGGGTGCTGGGGGGCGCGGAGGGGGGCGTGGCGTCGTGCACGCCGGCGGCGCTGCGGCTGCGGTGCCGGCGGTCGGGGCCGCCCCGCAGCTGCTCCACCAGGGCCAGCAGTGGGCCCTCGCCATCGTCGAGCACCAGGGTGTCCACGCAGCCCCACAGTCGGGGCTCGCGCACCTCCCGCAGCTCGGTGTTCACCCAGCCTCCGCCCAGGGCCACGTGGGCGCCTGCATCCCGCAGGCGTCGGCCTACCCGCAGGCCCGCCACCAGGGTGCCGGGGAAGGGCACCGAGATGCAGGCCAGGTCCGGGGGCTCGCTGGCGAGCAGGCCTGTGTCCACCAGGTCGTCCAGCCAGCGATCCAGCAGGGTGGTCTCCTCCAGCCGGGCGGCGATGTCGCCGTAGCGAACGGGGCCCACGGCCAGGTGGTGGGCGTAGCGGGCCAGGCCGAAGCCGGGATCGACGGTGGCGGTGACCAGGTCGGCCAGGTCCTCGAGGTACAGGCTCGCCAGCAGCCGGGCGGGGTCGTCCACTCCCTTTGGGCCGAAGGCGCCCAGGCTGTGCTCCAGGGCCGCCGCCACCCGGGGGCCACGGGGCAGGTAGGCGCCGCCGGCGATGCGCAGTGCCAGGCTGCGGTCCCGGCCCTGCAGGAAGCGCACGGTGGGCCCGATCACGGAGATGTGGCGCGGCGCCTCGGCCAGGGCGCGCCAGGCGGGCTCGGGCAGGCCCCGCTGCTCGGCGAGGCCGTCTATGGCCTCGAACAGCTCCGCGAGGCCCGCTGGGCTGAACAGCCGCAGGGCCAGGGCCAGGCTCAGGTCGTGCTGCCGGGTGGGGATGCCCGCGTCGGCCAGGGCCCGCGCAAGGTAGCTGATGGACGGGTAGGGCGTGTTGAGCTGAGTGGTGGGGGGCAGGATCAGGTCGATGCGCATGGGGAGGCCCTAGAACCCGGGGACGTAGCGGGTCTCGTGGGTGACCGAGCTGTCGATGGCGGGGGGCGTCCAGCGCTCGGGGCGGCCGTCGATCCAGGCCACGATGTGGATGTCCTCGAGGGGCTCGTCGAACAGGAAGGCAGCGACCTGGGGCCGGCCGTCGGGGGTGACGGAGGTGACCCGGACCTTCATGGCGTCGAAGCCCTGGATCCAGCCTGCATGGAAGGTCTCGCTGGCGGGTCGTGCCAGGCGGTCCAGCGCTGTGGGGAACCAGCCCCGCTCGGGCTCGATCTGCAGGCAGGAGGGGCCGCAGCGGGTGAGAACCAGGCGGTCCATGCCGCCGTGCAGGGTGTAGACCCGGTCGGGCCAGGGGCGGCCCTCGCTGTGGCGCAGGGCCTCGGGGTAGAGCATCAGGATGTCGAAGGGCACGCTGATCACCACCGCGGTGCCGCGGTCGGGCAGGGCGGCGTCGATGCGCTCCACGTCGGGCTCCATCAGCTGCACCAGGAACAGCGAGGGCACGAACAGCAGCGGGGAGAGCACGGCGGCGAACAGCATCAGGCCGCGGGTGCTCCAGCGAGCGGCAGCTCCGCGCAGGCGGCCGTCGCGGACGGCCACCGCGGCCAGGGCGATGAGCCCCGCGGCCCCGAAGCCCAGGGGTAGCAGGGTGCGGTCGCTGGGCTCGGTGGCGCCGAAGGGCAGGGCGGCCAGCAGCATCCCCACCCCGTAGAAGCGGGCCAGGGTGGAGTCGCGCAGCAGGGGGCCCAGAGCCAGGGCGAGCAGGCCCACCAGGGCTGCGCCAGCCATCCATCCCCACGGCACCATGGCCAGCGGCGTACACACGGGGACTGTGAGCTGCGCCAGCGTGAGGACCCAGGCGTTCTCCACGCTGCTCATCAGGAAGGTGAGGGGCTCGGCCGCGGCGTCCCTGTACAGGCCCGAGCCCACCGCGCCGTAGGCCAGGGCCTTGTAGGCCAGCTGCCACGCCGCCAGCACCGCGGCGTAGGGCAGCAGGCTCAGGGCCCGGCGCCACCAGCGGCCGGGGTCGAGGATGATGGCGTAGGCGGCGATGTAGGCGGTGGCTGCGAGTCCGGCTTCGGCCGACAGCACCGAGACCAGCACCAGCAGCGGGGCGAGCAGGGCTCCGGCCCACCAGCCGTCGCGTCGCCAGCGGTGGTGGAGCCAGAGGGCCGCGAAGGCGGGGATGGCGGCCAGCACCGCGTTGCGTCCCGAGATCCAGCCCACGGTCTGGGCGTGCACGTCGTCAAGCACGAAGAGCAGGGCCGCGAGTCCGGCGGCCAGGGCGGGGGTGCCCAGGCGGCGGTAGAGCAGGGCCACCAGCCCGCACAGCAGGCCGTACAGCAGCACGCTGTGCAGGTGCATCAGCGCGGGCAGGTCGGGCCACAGGGTGAAGTCCAGGGCGTGGCCGAGGCTCGCGAGGGGACGAAGGAAGGCGATGGAGAAGCTCGGGCTGGCCCACCAGCCCAGGAAGCCTCGCTCCTGGAGCTCGGGGGTAGAGCCGAAGCGGCCGAAGTCGTAGATGTCCCAAGGGGGCACGCCCTGCTCGAAGAGCTGGATCATGCCGTGGTCGTCCATGGCCAGCCCCCCCGCCAGGGAGGGCAGGCTGATCACCACCGCCACCAGCGCCACCCACAGTGGCAGGCGTCGATCCTGGAGCAAGGCGGCGAGGCGATCGCGCGTGGACATGGGGCGGGTCTATCGCGGCCGGGTGCGGACCCATAGCCCGGTGCACTCGGGCAGGGTGGGCTCGGTTTCGGGGCCGAGCTTGGTGAGCATCTCCTCGCCGAAGAAGAAGCCCACCAGGCCCTCGGCCTCGGCACGGCTGCCGAAGCGGTAGTCTGTGCGGCAGTGGCTGCGGGCGAACCCCTTGGCCTCGAGGTGGTCGAAGAGGGTGGCCAGCGTCGGCGAGGGCGGCGCGGGCTGGGTGCGCCCCGTGCCGAGGGTCTCGATGAGCAGCTGAGCACCTCCAGCGCGGGTGATCCGGTCCACCTCGGTGATGGCGGTGTCCACGGCGCCCAGCGGATTGGCCTGGTCCATCAGGTGGCCGAAGGCCCAGCCCTCGACCACCAGATCGGCGCAGCGGTCGGGCAGGGGCAGCGCGCGGTGCTCGGCCACCGCCAGGGTGACGTTTCGCAGGCCGACGCGGGCGTTCTCTTGTGCGGCGACCGCCAGCATGGCAGCGCTGGCGTCGAAGGCCAGGATGCGCTCGACCCAGGGCGCGAGCAGCCGGGTGAGGCGGCCGGTGCCCGCGCCCAGCTCCACCACGGTGGCTCCGTGCAGGGGGTGTAGGCATCGAATGGCCGGCAGCAGGGCGCCCTGGTGATCCTCCC